>NZ_CP054394.1:3012500-3264732 GCF_022539405.1 Natranaerofaba carboxydovora
GTGCTGGAAGGTTAAGGGGAGAGGTTAGCACTTATGGTGCGAAGCTTCGAACCTAAGCCCCAGTAAACGGCGGCCGTAACTATAACGGTCCTAAGGTAGCGAAATTCCTTGTCGGGTAAGTTCCGACCCGCACGAAAGGCGCAACGACTTGGGCGCTGTCTCGACAAGGGGCCCGGTGAAATTGTACTACCTGTCAAAATGCAGGTTACCCGCGGCAAGACGGAAAGACCCCGTGGAGCTTTACTGCAGCTTGATATTGGATTTTGGTGTCACATGTACAGGATAGGTGGGAGGCTACGAACCCGGGGCGCCAGCTTCGGGTGAGCCGTCCGTGGGATACCACCCTTGTGTCACTGAAATCCTAACCACGAGCCGTAATCCGGTTCTGGGACATTGTCAGGCGGGCAGTTTGACTGGGGCGGTCGCCTCCCAAAGAGTAACGGAGGCGCCCAAAGGTCCCCTCAGCGCGGTTGGAAACCGCGCGCAGAGTGCAAAGGCATAAGGGGGCTTGACTGCGAGAGGGACACCTCGAGCAGGTACGAGAGTAGGGCTTAGTGATCCGGCGGTTATTTCGAGTGGAAGAGCCGTCGCTCAACGGATAAAAGCTACCCCGGGGATAACAGGCTTATCTCCCCCAAGAGTCCACATCGACGGGGAGGTTTGGCACCTCGATGTCGGCTCATCGCATCCTGGGGCTGGAACAGGTCCCAAGGGTTGGGTTGTTCGCCCATTAAAGCGGTACGTGAGCTGGGTTCAGAACGTCGTGAGACAGTTCGGTCCCTATCTGCCGCGGGCGCAGGAGACTTGAGTGGAGCCGTCCCTAGTACGAGAGGACCGGGACGGACAGACCTCTGGTGTATCAGTTGTCCCGCCAGGGGCACAGCTGAGTAGCTAAGTCTGGAAGGGATAAGCGCTGAAGGCATCTAAGCGCGAAGCCCACCACGAGATAAGGTCTCCCTCCCTCACAGAGGGTTAAGACTCCAGATAGAACATCTGGTAGATAGGTCAGAGGTGTAAGGGGAGCAATCCTTTTAGCTGACTGATACTAATAGGTCGAGGGCTTGACCTACCGGTTCAAATTTGGATCTACACTATGTGCAGCTTTCAGAGAATAAATGTGGCTGTATCTAGTTCAATTTAAAAATCAAGCGGCTTTTATTGATACATCTAAGGCTCATACCTTCGCCAAGATGTATTAGCAAAAAACCCTAAAGATTTTAAATTGAACTAGATACAGCCTGAAAAAAAGCCAAAAACAAGACAATGTAATATTGATATGACCTTTGAATCTAAGGGTCCGGTGAAAATAGCGGAGGAGACACACCTGTTCCCATTTCGAACACAGAAGTTAAGCCCTCCTGCGCCTATGGTACTGGGAGCGAGAGCTCCCGGGAGAGTAGGTCTTTGCCGGACCCTTTAGTTATTTCTGGGGATAATATTCAATACAAATTTACTAGTTTTTATAAATAGGAAATTATGTGGTTATAATTAGAACTCGATAATTTATGTTCCAGGGATGGAGGTAGCTTTTCAATTATAACTTTAATGTAATCTTCTTTTTCTTTATAAAGGTCTATTTCATATGGTTCTACAATATTAAAATTTTCGGAAAAGATTAGAATGGTTGGTTTTTCGGGTGAGTTTTTTATTTGTTTTGTTACAACTCCTATGCGATTTGAATTTAATAATACTATTGAGCCTGTAGGATAAATTGAAATGTTTTCAAAGAATTTTTTTATAATATGAGGATTAAGGGTAACACCTGAGTTTTCTTTAATGATATCTGCAGCTTCATAGGGTTTAATAGCTTTTCTATAAATTCTGTTGCTAGTAATTGCATCAAAGGTATCTGCAACAGCGCAAATTTGACCATAAAGATGAATGTTGTCTTTCCCCTTCTTACCTAACGGATATCCTGATCCGTCTAATCTTTCATGGTGAGTAAATGCCACATGGGCTGATATTAGGGAGATATTAGAAGAATTCCTTAATATATTATATCCTTCGATAGGATGTTTTTTTATTATTTCGTATTCTTTTTGATTTAGCTTTCTAGGTTTATTTAATATTTCTGGTGGTAATTTAGCTTTACCAATATCATGTAGCATTGCACCTACGGCTAGCTTTTTTATGTCTAGTTGATTTAGGTGTAATGCATGGCCTATAATTGATGAATATATGCAAACATTAATAGAATGTTGAAATAAATAATTGTCAAAAGATTTAATATTAGAAAGGTAAAATAATACTTGATTCGAATTTTTTATATCATCAATAATAGCATTTACTACTTGTGATACTTTTTCAAAATCTTTTTCGGTCAGGTTTTTGTGAGAAATATTTTCTATTGTTTCTCTCAAAGTTTTTAAAGCTTTTATTCTTGTTTCTTCATTAATAGCTTCATTTACTTCTAGGTCTGGAACTAACTCATTTCTAATATATGCCATTGTAAAGCCTTTCTGTTTTAAGGCTTTAATGTATTTTTTAGTTAAGGTTACACCTTCCCTTAAAATAGCTCGTCCTTTCTCGTCATATATAGTTTTCCCTAAAGTTTTTCCTACTGCCTGATCGTCCAATGGAATAGCTCTCATTTTAATCACCAATTCTTTAATTAAATATTTTACCATTATCATTTTAAAATGTATGAATATATTACCAATTTTCTTTGATTTTATAAATAGGACAGGTGGTTCTGTTTTTTAGGGCTTTTTTTCAAAACCTGGGCTAATAGGACTAGGTAAGCTAAATATGACAAAAAAGCTGCTAATACTAACAATTATTCACGGGTTTGAAGGAAATAGGCTTATTTTAAAGAAGTAGTTACTGAAAACCTTAATTTAGCTCTAGAAATATGAGGAGTGAGACTAGATGGGAAGCAAAAAAAACCTCTTTGCGCTCGATATTGGCACAAGAAATGTAGTTGGACTTGTATACCAACCAGTTGCAGATGGGATTAAGATAAGATCATTTAGTAAAAAAGATCATGATGTAAGATGTATGTTTGACGGACAAATTCATGATATTAATGAGGTAGCAGAAGTAGTCAAAGAGGTAAAAAATGAACTTGAAAAAAAGTTAAATTTAAAATTAGATAAAGTGGCTATAGCTGCTGCCGGACGTTCCCTTATGACTGAGAGGTCTTTTACTGAAAAAGAAAGAGACAATATACAGAGAATAGATAGTGATGAAATTTCTGCTCTTGAGCTACAGGCGGTTCAAAAAGCTCAGGCTAAGATAAAAGAAAAAGCAGCAAAAGAAGATAATAATGCAGAACATCATTGTGTTGGTTATTCAATTATAAATTATTATCTAAACGGACACCCTATTTCTAACCTTAATAGTCAAAAGGGAAATAAAATAGGTGTTGAAGTTATTGCCACATTTTTACCTCAGGTTGTAATCGATGGATTAGAGGGAGTCATGGAAGAAGTTGGCCTGAAAATTTCTAGCTTAACATTAGAACCTATAGCAGCTATAAATCTTGCAATTCCAAAAGAACTAAGGATGTTAAACCTTGCACTAATAGATATTGGTGCAGGTACTTCTGATATTGCCATAACTAAAGATGGTACAGTGGTAGCATATCAAATGGTACCTATAGCCGGAGATGAGATAACAGAAAAAATATGCCAAGAATTATTAGTAGATTTTAACACAGCGGAAAAAGTTAAATTATCTTTAGATAAAGCAAAAAGCGAAATACGCTACAAAGATGTAATTGGGGCAAACAAAAGTATTGAAAAAACCAAATTAATGGAAATAATTCAGCCTCCCCTAGATAAGCTTGCCGATTCATTAGCAAAAGCAATCCTCGAAGTAAATCAAACTGCACCTAGTGCTGTTTTTTGTATAGGTGGAGGTAGCCAACTCCCTACTCTAGATGACAAGTTGGCAGGGTATTTAGAATTAGATAAAGATAGAGTAACAATCAAAGGCGATGAAAACTGGGATAAGATCAAGAATTTAAGAAAAAGTTTGAAAGGCCCCGGAAGCGTTACTCCTTTGGGAATTGCTTTGAGTTCATGTAAAGGTAAGGATCTAGGTTTCTTTTATGTAACGATAAATGGAAGACTTGTAAGATTGTTTGGTAAAGACCAGGTTAAAGTAGCGGATGCTTTACTAGCTGCAGGATACAAGATGAAAAAATTAATTGCAAGTACTGGAAAAGGGATAAAAATAGAATTAAACGGAGTTGAAAGGTATTTTCCAGGAAATACCGGAGAACCTGCAAAGATAATGGTTAACGGCGAGACGGCTGGACTTGAAACAATTGTGAAAAATAATGACGATATTTATATTGAAGAAGCTAAACAGGGTAGTACTAGACGGTTAAAAGCTAAAGAACTTTATTATGAAGTAGAGTCAAAATATTTTTACTTAAATGGTGAAAAAGTAAGTTTTCCATATGAGGTCTTAATGAATGGGGAAAGAATTCTACCGGAAAAACAGATAACTGATGGAAGTAAAATAGAAATAAAGATATTAAATAAAGTTGAGGATTTAGCTAAGAATTTAGAACTAGACTTAGATGAATTTGATCTTATATGGAATACAAAAGTATTAGACAAAGAAGATATAATTGAAAATAAGGCAGAACTTTTGTGCAAAAGAAGACAAACTGAAGGATCTGATAATGATAATTTTGATGATAAAAGTGACGAAAAGAAAGTCGATGAAAGATCACAAGATAATGATGTATTAATAATTGAAGTTAATGGTGATGAATTAGAGATTGCTAAAACTAAAGAACCTAAGTTTTTAGATATTTTCAAATATGTTGGCTTCGATACCTCCGCTAAAAAAGGTGATTTAATAATGAAAATTAATGAAGAGCCTGCCGAATTTACTTCACCTATTAAAAATGGTGATAGGCTGACTATATTTTGGTCTGAAGAAGGTATGAAAAAGTTAGAGAGGTTAGACTGATTTTGTGAAATGGAGGCGGCAACAATTATATTAGTAAGTGCATGCTTGATTGGCATAGATTGTAATTATAAGGGTGAAAATAATCTTGAAAGCTGGGTATTAGACTTATGCAATAGCTACCTGGTTATTCCTGTATGTCCAGAGCAGCTTGGAGGACTTACAACGCCTAGGTTGCCTTCTGAGCTAAAAGAAGGTGATGGAGAATCAATTTGGGAGGGAAAAAAGGGCTGTGTAATAAACAGCAAAGGTGAAGAATTTACGCAGCAATTTATTTTTGGAGCAAAACAAATAATAAAAATTTCTAGGATTTTTGGCATAAGACATGCAATTATGAAAGATAAAAGCCCCTCTTGTGGGGTTTTTAATATATTTGATGGAAGTTTTTCTGGTAATATTATAGAAGGAATGGGAGTAACGGTGGCAGGTCTATACTATGAAGGGATAAATATTTTTTCACAAAAACAAAAAGAAGAGTTTAGCCGTATGTTTTTATATTGACACTAATGTGTTGGTTTGTTAAACTTATGTTTAATTATCCTGCCGTAAGCTGTCGATTTCACTCGATACGAGGTGTTTAATAAAAAAGATTGGAGGTGTTTTGTAATGTACCAGGAAGGCCTTACCTTTGATGATGTATTGTTAAAACCAGCTAGATCTTCGGTTTTGCCTGATGAAACTGATGTGAGTACTAACCTAACTCGTAAGATTCGTTTAAATATACCTTTAGTTAGCGCAGGGATGGATACAGTTACAGAATCTAGACTTGCAATATCTATTGCAAGAGAAGGTGGTATTGGAGTAATTCATAAAAACATGTCTATTGAAAAGCAGGCACGTGAAGTAGACAGGGTTAAACGTTCTGAACATGGAGTCATAACTAACCCATTTCATTTATCTCCAGAACATACAATAAATGATGCTGCCACCTTGATGGAAAGATATAGAATCTCTGGGGTTCCGATTACAGAAGATAATAAGCTCATAGGTATATTAACCAATAGAGATTTAAGGTTCGAAAATGATTATAATCGCAAAATTAAAGAAGTAATGACTGCCGAAGGCTTGGTCACTGCACCAGAGGGGACAAATCTTGCTGAGGCGCAAAAGATACTACAAAAATATAAAATTGAAAAATTACCAATAGTTGATGAAAAAAGAGAGCTTAAAGGATTAATTACTATTAAAGATATCGAAAAAGCCATCCAATATCCAAATGCAGCCAAAGACCAAAAAGGTCGGCTTTTGATTGCAGCAGCAGTAGGTGTAGCTGATGATTTGGAAAAACGGTCAAAAGCTCTTGTAGATGCAGGGCTTGATGTTTTAGTAATAGACACAGCTCATGGTCATACAGAAAAAGTTATAAATTCAATTGATCATCTAAAACAGGAATATCCTGATACTCAGCTTATTGCAGGAAACGTTGCAACTACCAAAGGAGCTTTAGATCTTATTGAGGCTGGAGCAGATGCTATAAAAGTTGGTGTCGGTCCGGGATCAATTTGTACAACAAGAGTGGTAGCTGGAATAGGTGTTCCACAGATAACAGCAGTAATGGAATGTGCGAAAGCTTGCAATGAAAAAAATGTACCGCTTATTTCTGATGGAGGCATAAAATATTCTGGAGATATAACTAAAGCGGTTGCTGCGGGTGCAGACGTAGTTATGATAGGGAGTCTTTTTGCGGGAACTGAAGAAAGCCCTGGCGAATTTGAAATTTATCAGGGGAGAAGCTATAAGGTTTATCGTGGAATGGGTTCAGAGGATGCAATGAAAGAAGGAAGTAAAGATAGATACTATCAGGACAAAAACAATAAATTGGTGCCTGAAGGCATAGAAGGCAGGGTACCATATCGGGGAACATTAAAAGATACAGTATACCAGTTAGTAGGTGGACTTAGGTCAGGCATGGGATACTGTGGAACAAAAGATATAATAAGTCTTCAAAAAAATACAGAATTTATTAGAATTTCGAGTGCAGGACTTAGAGAAAGTCATCCACATGACGTTCAGATAACAAAGGATGCCCCCAATTACAGCGTTTAATTAAATTTAACTTATTTAAACGAAACTTTTTTTATCCAAAAATTCAACTGCAGCAGGAATTATAGCAAATGACTAGAAATACAGATATTATTAAAATAACTATTATATGTAACAGGAAAGGAGGATAAAAATGGTTAATGGAAGAGAGAATTGGGCATCAAAGATTGGTTTTGTTCTTGCAGCAGCAGGATCTGCTGTAGGCCTAGGTAACATTTGGAGATTTCCTTATGTGACAGGTGAGCATGGAGGGGCCGCATTTTTAATTATTTATTTAATCGCTATAGTTTTAATAGGTTATCCTGTCATGGTTACTGAGATCTCCCTTGGAAGAAGTACCCAGAAAAACCCTGTTGGTGCATTTAAAGCTCTAGCCCCAAATACCTCTTGGTGGCTTGTAGGTGCTTTAGGTGTGCTGACAGGTTTTGTTATTTTGAGTTATTATTCTGTAATTGCTGGGTGGTCTTTGGCCTTTATGGTTAACTCCCTCGGTGGTTTCCCACAGGGAATTGAGGCTGCGGAAGAATTGTTTATGGGGCATATTACAGGTGTAGGCACACCAATTCTTTATCACGCTATTTTTATGGTTCTTACTGCAGGTATTATAGCTGCAGGTGTTGTAAAAGGTATTCAGCGAGCGGTACAGTTTCTTATGCCTATCCTGGCGATTCTACTTGTGTTGGTAGTATTAAGGTCTTTAACATTAGAAGGTGCCGGAGAAGGTCTTGCCTTTTTATTTGCTCCTGATTTTGGAGCTGTTACTGGTAACACTTTCTTGAGTGCAGTTGGGCAGGCATTTTTCACCTTGAGTCTTGGAATGGGTGCAATATTGACTTATGGTAGTTATCTTTCTAACAAAGATGAGATTCCCGGAAGTGCAGCTCAAATAATTGGCTTTGATACAGGTCTAGCAATAGTAGCGGGACTTGCAATATTCCCGGCATTTTTTGCTTTAATCGGTACTGAAGAAGTTGCTATGGAAAGTGTAGGGCTTGTATTTATTACTCTCCCTGCTGTTTTTGCTGAAATGCCAATGGGAACTATTTTTGGATTTTTATTTTTCTTACTTTTATCAATAGCAGCCTTGACCTCTGCTATATCATTACTTGAGGTTGTTGTAGCTTATGTTATTGATGAACACCACTGGCCAAGGACTATGGCTGCTGTAGTTGTCGGGGCTATAATTTTTGTAGTAGGTATACCGCCGATTTTAGGTTATAGTACTTGGGACGGATTTAGTTTTGCTGGAATGGATATTTTAGATACTTATGACTTTTTTGCAGATAGTATCTTCTTGCCGTTAGGTGGAGTTCTTACCAGTATTTTTGCTGGTCATGTATGGGGAACTAGAAATGTTATCGAAGAAGCAAATAGAGGTAATGTTAGCTTTAGAGTTGGTTACTGGATTTCGCCATTGCTGAAATATGTTATTCCACTGGGAGTTTTTGTTGTAATGGTATTTGGAGTTCTTGAAGCTCTAGGAATAATTGGTTAAACAAAACTTATTTAAGTAAAAAAGGGGCCTTTCCTGAGAGGGAAGGCCTTATTTATATGAATGGGTGATTATTTTGAAATTTCGTAAAGAAAGAAGAGAAACCCCAATATATGAAGCGTTGAAAAAATATATAAATAAAGAATATTTGAACTTTCATACACCTGGACACTGTCAGGGAAAATGGGTGGAGGAAAAATTAAAAAAGGTCATTGGGGAAAAAGTTTTTAAGGCAGACCTGACAGAACTTCCGGGGCTAGACAATCTTAATAATCCAGTGTCTTCTATTAAAGAATCTGAAAGATTAGCTGCTGAGACTTTTGGTGCTGATAATACTAAGTTTCTTGTAAATGGATCTACAGCAGGTATAATGGCAGCGATAATGACTGCAGCCAGCCAAGATGAAAAGATATTAATCCCTAGAAATGCTCACAAATCAGTATATAATGCCTTGATTTTATCCGGAGCAGATCCATCTTATTTGCCATTAAAAAAAACAAATGGGAATTTTCCTTTGAACGTAGATATAGAGGTATTAAAAAATAAGTTAAAAGAAAATATATTTAAAGCACTTTTGTTGACAAATCCAAGTTATTATGGTGTCTGTATTAATAATATAAATGAAATAAAGTGTAATCCTACGCATAATGATATATTAATGATAATTGATGAGGCCCATGGTGCCCATTTAGATTTTTGTAACAAACTCAGTGATGGTGCCTCAAAAAGTGGTGCTGATTTGTGGGTTCAGAGCATACATAAAAATCTTGGTTCTTTGACCCAAAGTGCTATGCTCCATTTTCGAGAAGATAAAATAGATAGCCAAAGACTAGAGGCCATGTTGAGCTTGCTACAGACTACGAGTCCTTCTTATTTGCTGCTTCTTTCATTGGAGTTAGCAAGATATAACCTTGAAATTAAAAGCAATTTATGGGATGATTTTATTGAAAGGTTGATTAGATATAGACAAAAAATAATTGAAGAAATTAAAGGATTTGAACTGCTCCAAAAAAACGATTTAGATCCTTCTTTTAATCTTGATATTACAAAACTTACGTTGTTTACAAATAAACTAGGTGTAACGGGTTATGAAATAGCCAAGATTTTGAGAGAAGATTATAATATACTAGTTGAGATTTCTTCATATGACCATATACTTCTGTTTTTGACTCCTGCCCATGATGAAGAAGATCTAGGGTTTGTATTAAATGCCCTCGACGATCTCTCAAAAAGATTATTGAATTTTAACAAACCTTTACAACAAAACTATAAAAAAATTCCTGACATACCAGATATAGCTTTTAAGCCAGGAGATGCTATCAAGCTTAAAAACAGGGAAGTTAATTTAGAAGAGGCGTGTGGCAAAATCTCAGCCGATTTTGTTGTACCGTATCCTCCCGGCATACCTGTACTTATCCCGGGTGAAATTATCACAAAAGATATTATTAATTACATAGAATTTATTAATTTTATCGAGGGAACTATTATAGAAGGAGTTATAAAATCTAATAATAAAAGAAAAGGTATTAAAGTAGTGGAAAATTATTAATGCAACTTAACATAAAAGTAGGTGATCTAATTATGGAAGTGGATACTTATTATGAGTTAGAACTATTATTAAATGTTTTGCCGCCATATATTAAGGAATCTTTGCAGGGTAGAGATGATCTAGATAATTTAATTGAAATAGTATTGGACTTAGGTAGAAAGCCAGAAGCTAGATTTCCTGGCAATTTTGAATATCTTTCTGACAAAGAAGTTAGCAAAGATGATTTGAAATATGTAACTGATAGAGTAAGTCCTTTTGGCCTAGATAATAGATCAGGAATTGAAAAAACACTTCATAGAATTTCTGCCATAAAAAACAGAAGAGATGAGATCATTGGTCTTACATGCAGAGTAGGCAAGACAGTTTTTGGGACTGTGGATATTATAAGAGATGTCATTGCTGAAGAAAATAGCATGCTTTTACTGGGGAAACCAGGTATAGGAAAGACAACAATGCTTAGAGAAACCTCTAGAATTTTGGCTGATGAATTTAACAAAAGAGTTGTAATTGTAGATACCTCTAACGAAATTGCAGGAGACGGGGATATTCCTCACCCGGGTATTGGTCATGCTAGAAGGATGCAAGTAAAAACTCCAGAAAAGCAGCATGATGTTATGATAGAGGCTGTGGAGAATCATATGCCAGAGGTTATAATTATTGACGAAATAGGAACTGAAAAGGAAGCAGACGCAGCTAAAACTATAGCTGAAAGAGGCGTACAGTTAATAGCTACTGCCCATGGGAATTTGTTAGAGAATTTGATATCGAACCCAACTCTATCTGAATTAATAGGTGGGGTCAAATCTGTAACTTTAGGGGACGAGGAAGCCAAGAAAAGAAATACACAGAAAGCAGTACTTGAAAGAAAAGGTGTGCCTACTTTTGATGTTGTGGCAGAAATTGTAGATAGAAAGACTCTAAAAGTTCACAGACCGGTAGATAAAGTTGTGGACTTATATCTTAGAGGTTTAATTCCACAGCCTGAGATAAGAATTAGAGAAGGTAATACTGGTGGAGAAATAATTCAAAATTCAGATGTTGAGGGATTAAATAATTCTGAAATACAAACTACAGATGATCCAGAGGATCTATACATAGATGATTCATATGACATGATAGATCAAGCAAAGGCCCAAAAAAGCCTTTGGTCTTCTAAAAAATCACCTAAAATTTATCCTTATGCCATAAGTAGAAAGCATATAGAAAAAGTAATTAATAAATTTAATATCAAAGCTAGTTTAACAAAGCACATCCATGAAGCAGACCTTATGATAACAGTCAAATCTCAAAAAAGAAAAGGTACAGGAAAAATCAAAAAAGCCTATGAAGAAGATATCCCGGTTTATGTAATAAAGAAGAATAATTTTACCCATGTTGAAAAGATTTTAAGAAAATTGTTTGTCGATGATGATGAAAATAATGATGAAACTGAAGCAAATAATGATGAAATGGGCGGGGGTTGATTTGAATGGGAGGTAAGCTTATTGTTATAGAATCAGGTTCAGATGCGAGCGGCAAGGCCACACAAACCAAGGTGCTTTATAATAGACTTTTAAAAGAAAATTATAATGTTAAAAAAATTGAGTTCCCTAATTATAAAAGTGACTCATCAGCACTAGTGAAAATGTACTTGAACGGAGATCTTGGTGAAAATCCCGAAGATATTAATCCATATGCTATATCAACATTTTATGCTGTAGATAGATTTGCTTCTTATAAGATGCAGTGGGAGGATTTTTATCAAGGTGGTGGAGTGATTCTCGCAGACAGATATACGACTTCAAATATGGTTTATCAAGCAGCTAAATTTAACAATAAGGCTAAAAAAGATGAATTTTTGGACTGGCTGTGGGAATTGGAGTTTTCTCTATATGAACTTCCACAGCCCGATGTAGTATTTTTTTTGGATATACCTCCAACTTTCACAAAAAAACTGATGAAAGAGAGGAAAGAAGTAAATGGTGATGGACAACTCAAAGATATTCACGAAGAAAATTTGCAATATCTAGAACAATCTTATAATAATGCCCTTTATATTGCAGACAAGTACAACTGGGAAAAAATAAACTGTGTAAAAAATAACGAATTGATGACAATAGATGAAATTAATGAGCTTATATATAAAAAATCAAAGGATTACTTTTAAAGGTGTTTTTTATGTTTTGTAGAAAGAAATATAAAATCCAATTAAACTAAAAGGAGCGGGGCTTATAAAATGGTAAAAATCGATAAAGAGCTACTTAAGAGAAATGTATCAAGAGGTTCTTTGCCATCTACCCAGTCCAAAAAAGATTCAAACCAAGTAGAAAAACCTGCTAAAGAATTTAGGTTTCAAATGGCAAGGTCTAAAGCAAACCTGGTACTAGAGGAGTTGAAGATGTTAAAAGCGGAGATAGAGGAAAAAGGGAATAATCTTGCTGATAATTTGACCTGGGAAAGATTTTTAGATTACAAAAATACAGTCAAGGAATTTATGGAGATATATATAAAAGAAAACCATCTATTAAAAGAAACCCCTGGGGTGGGGGTTAGAGGGCGGAAAAAAGTATATACGCTTGTAAATAAAGTTGACGAAGAGCTAAATAAACTTGCAGATGCTGTTTTAGAAGGGGAAAGTGGTAGGATCCAGGCAGTCTCCTCTATTACAGAAATTAGAGGTCTTTTGATGGATGTTTTTAGGTAATTTTGCTAAATAATTAAAATAAAATATAACCAAGCAAAAATCCTATTAACAAGCCAATGTTGGCAAATGAAGTGTCAAATTTATGTCCTTCAGGGATTAATTCATGAAAGACAATATATAGCATTGCTCCAGCGGCAAAAGCAAGCCCCATCCCTACAAGCTTTGCTGAAATACCAAAGATAGCTATACTGGTGATTGTACCAAGAGGGGCCATCAAGCCTGCAAAAAGAGTAAATAATATTATACGTAAATTTCCTAGCCCACCTGCCTTAAGGGGGCCAGCTGTTGCCATCCCTTCGGGGACATTGTGTATACCAATTGATATAGCTATAAAGAGACCTAGTTCGGGACTTGCCTCTAAACCAGCTCCAATAGCCATTCCTTCAGGGAAATTATGAAGAGCTATACCGAGCAGTACCAAATAGCCAACTTTTAAGATATTGTTGTTTTTGCTTTCCTCTGTAAGGTGCATATGGGGGATAAATAGGTTCAGAAAATGAAGTATCCCTGCCCCAAATATAAAGCCGATAACACTTAAAATGGCTGTACTAAACTCTAAAGCTTCTCTCATTAACTCAAATGTGGAGATTGCAAGCATTATTCCTGCTGCAAAACCTAATAAAAAAGCAAGGGTTTTTCCTTTAGGTCTGCCAAATGATAATACAATTATTGCCCCTAGCACCGTGGAAAAACCTGCCAGAGTACTGTATAGTATTCCTTCCAATTTGCTTCCCTCCTTAACAAATTTACAACACTTATGAAGGATTCTGTTTGATTTTAATTTTTCCTTCCTGTTATAATAACTTAAGATCAAAAAATAAAATTATGCGAGGTAGTAGTAAATGCAATTTGAAGACTTTGTAGGTCAAAAAGATATAATTTCTGTGCTTAAAAAAAAATTAGCCGAAGATAGAATTGGACATGCAATTCTTTTTTGTGGACCTAATGGTCAGGGTAAAAGAACCCTGGCACTGTTATTTGCCAAGGCAATTTTGTGCCTTGAGCAAGAAGGCTCTAAAAAAGATGGTTTTTGTGGAGAGTGTATATCCTGCAAAAAAGTTGACAAGTTTATACATCCTGATTTATTATTTATAGCTCCACAGGGCAAAAGTATAAAAATTGAACAAGTAAGAGAGCTTAAAAAAGAGCTACTTTTCAAGCCAGGTGAAGGTGATAAGAAAATTTTTATAATGGAAGATGTCCATGCTATGTCTAACGAAGCTGCTAACAGTATGTTGAATATATTAGAAGAGCCTCCTGAATACGTAGTATCAGTTTTATTGACTTCTAATCTTTCGATGCTGCTTCCTACAATCTTGTCTCGCTGTGAAATATATAAGTTTTCACCGGTACCTCCAAAAGATATGTATGAATACTTCAAAGGTAATATTAACTATAATGTTAATCATATTGAAAATGACATCAATAAAGCTGTGGCTTTGTCCGGTGGACGTCTAGCAAAGGCAAAGATGTTTCTAGAAAATGATTTATATAAGAATCAGGAAAGAGAAATTATAGAAGCTTTTGAAACTTTTTTAGACAAAAAAAATAGATTAGCTTTGTTTGAATGGGCTGAAAAATTGGCAGAGAAGACAGATGAAGAGCTAGACATGTTTTTTGAAATATTTACTCTTTTTTGAGAGATATATTTATATTCAAAATTGCTCAGAATGAAGAGTTATTATATGGTTTTGACAATATCAAGGAGTATTCTGAATACTTTTCAATTGAAGACATTGAACTAATTATAACAAAAATAGAAAAAGCCAAGCAGTATTTATCTTCAAATGTTAATCGACTTTTAACGTTTGAAGGGATGTTACTTGAAATCAAGGAGGTTATTAATAATGAATGATAGATACCTGGTAGTTGGCGTTAGGTTTAAAAGAGCTGGGAAAATATATTATTTTTCACCGGAAGATATAGAAGAAGAGTTGAAATCGGGAAACTATGTAATTGTTGAGACTTCTAGAGGGTTAGAATTTGGGGAGATAGTTATACCTCCAAGGGAATTGCCAGAAGAAGAACTTGTTTTTCCGTTGAAAAAAGTCATTAGGAAAGCTACGCCTGAAGATGAGGCTCAAATGCAGGAAAACAAAAGAAAAGAAGATGAAGCTTTTGATACTTGCTTAGAGAAAATAGAAGAGCACAAGCTTGATATGAAGCTTGTAGATGTAGAATATAATTTTGATAACAGTAAAGTTATTTTTTATTTTACTGCTGATGGGAGAATAGATTTTAGAGAACTTGTTAAAGACTTGGCTTCGATATTTAAAACAAGGATAGAGCTTAGGCAGATAGGAGTTAGAGATGAAGCAAAAATCTTAGGAGGCTTAGGTCCTTGTGGTAGACCTCTTTGTTGTGCTTCTTTTTTGGGTGAATTTGAGCCGGTTTCAATTAAAATGGCTAAAGAACAGAACCTTTCATTAAATCCGGCAAAAATATCGGGTATTTGTGGCAGGCTAATGTGTTGTTTGAAATATGAATCAGAAACTTATGAAATGGCAAAAGAGGATTTTCCTGGTGAAGGTGCTAAAGTTTCTACCATGGATGGGCAGGGAGAAGTTGTTGGTGTTAATATAATTAAAGGAACAGTGCATGTGGAAATGAACGACACACATAAATTGAATGAGTATGAATTAGATGATTTAGAAATTATTGAAGATGCACCAAAAGAACAGATTGATGATGAAGATTTGGAAAAAGATATAATAGAAGATGATGACTTGACCTGAGAATGATAGCTAGATAATTTCTTTAAGAATTGTTTGAGCAGAGTCCATACCATGACCTCCGATAAGTAATATAATGTCATTTTTATTTGCTAATCTAACTGCTTTTTTGAGTGCTGGCTTTAGCTCTTCTTTGACATTAATATTAAGATTCGTGTCATTAGTTCTATTTAAAGAATTATAAAATGTGTCAAATTCAGCTTTAGATATGGAGTTTTGCTGCTCTTCTAGATCTTTATACTTTGTAATAATAAGTTCCTTTAAAGGTATGTCTTTTAGTTCTTGAGAGAGGGTTTTAGCATTTTGTAAATTGATTTTAACACCTCGCCCTCCTCTGACTCCAAATACCAGAATTAGTGAATTAAATGGCAGCTGTTTAACGGTATTTATTACAGCTTTTATACTTGCAGGATTATGAGCGAAATCATCAATTACTGTAAAATTATTTTTGTGAACTACCTGAAATCTTCTAAATAGACCTTTGAATTCAGGTAGGTAATTAGCTATATCTTCTAACTTTACACCTAATAATGCAGAACATATTATAGCCAGTGCAGCATTATAAACATTATGCTTCCCTGGAAGTGGTATACTGATAGGTGTTTTGCCCGGTGAAATAATTTCGTTGTTTAAAGTTGGTATTTCTTCGTTGATTTGTAAGTCAAACTCTGATTTTTGGTTTAGTAGCTTTAGGTTTGATATTTTGATCATAGAATGGTCATAATCAAGAGAGTACGTTATTATATTTGCCCTGGTGCGATTACAAAACTCAAGTACTATCGGATCATCTACATTAAAGATTGCATAGCTATCTGGTTTTAATAATTTAAAAAGATTAGCTTTTGAAAGAAAATAATCCCTGTAATTTGGGTGATAATCAAGATGATCGACAGAAAAATTAGTAATACCTGCTATGTCAAAGTCAATTTCATTAACTCTTTTTTCTTTTAAACTATGTGAAGAAACTTCCATAGTTACATAATCTATATTATCTTTATACATATTATACAAACTCTCTTGCAACTCGGGGGCCGTAGGGGTGGTTAAAGAAGAATTAACCTTTTTATCTTTGAATTTATTATAAACGGTTCCAAGTAAGCCAGAACTTTTATTATCACAGTTTAACAAATAATCTATTAAAAAAGTAGAGGAAGTTTTGCCATTTGTACCGGTAATACCTGTGACAAACATTTTATTACTTGGATACTCATATAAAGCGGCGGATGCTTTTGCCAATGCCTTTCTTCCATCTTTGACTTTTAGATATGGGACCTGTGAATCTTTTAGTTCGTTTTTTTGTTTTTCTGTGATTATTGCTTTTGCACCGTTTTCAATTGCTTGATTTATGTATTTATGGCCGTCTTCATTTATACCTTTATAAGCAACAAACAGATCGCCGTTTTTAACTTTTCTAGAATCATTAGTTATACCCGTTATAGTAACTTCTTTGTCTAGATCTCCTATTTCATCAATATCTGGACCTAATGTTTTTAATAAGCTAGTTATTGAAGTTGGAGTTTTGGCAAGACTATTCTTGTAGCTCATAATTATATCTCCTTTTATTTTTTTAAAAGTTCTAATTTTAGTTTTGAAAAGTTACTGGCTATTTATGATGACAGCTATAAGAAAAGGAGGTAAAATATTGAAAAATGAAAAAGGGGAACTGTTTATTTGTCCAACTCCAATAGGAAATATGAAGGACATTACAGATAGAATAAAGGAAACTTTAAAGTATGTGGATTTGATTGCCTGTGAAGATACAAGAAATGGCCAAAAATTGTTAAATCAGCTTGGTATCAAGAATAACTTGGTCAGTTATCATAAATTCAATCAGGAGAAAAAAGGGCTGGAATTAATAAAAAAATTAGAGTCAGGGGAAAACATAGCTTTGATCTCAGACGGTGGAACTCCTGTTATCTCAGACCCCGGAAGCTACTTAATAGCTGAAGCTGTAAACAAAGATATAAAAATCAAGTCACTTCCAGGTCCTTCTGCACTTATTACAGCTCTAGCTGCTTCTGGGCTAGAAGCAGACCGGTTTTATTTCCTCGGTTTTTTGCCCAAAAAAGGAGCGGATAGGCAAAAATACGTGCTAGACATATTGAACTCTGATTGTACTATTGTGTTTTATGAAAGCCCAAATAGAATTTATAAAACTTTGAAGGAGATAGCCCCAAAATGTCAAAGTCGAAGAATTATCATAGCTAGAGAGATTTCTAAAATTTATGAAGAGTATATAAGAGGACTTGGAGAGGAAATATTAAATCACCTGGCAGAAAAAAATATTAAGGGAGAATTAACAGTTATAATTGAGGGCAAAGGAGTTAATGAGAAGAACGTAAATGAAATGAACGATGAAGAGATTAAAGAGTATCTAAAAAAACTAATTGATCAAGGCTTTACAAAGAAAGATGCTGTTAAATCAGTAGTAGAAGTAAGTGGAGCCTCTAAAAGAAAAATATATGACGTTGCATTAAAAATTTAATAAAAACAAATAAGGGTTGTCCCAAAATAGGAACAACCCCTCGCTTCTGGGTTTAAGGATTAAGAAGCAGAATTTAAGTTGTCAATACATTCTTTACATACGATCTTGTTTTTGTAATTGGTAACGCTGTCAGCATTTCCACAAAAGATACATGCTGGTTCATACTTTTGGAGAATGATCTGCTCACCATTTACATAGATTTCTAGGGCGTCTTTTTCTTCGATACCAAGATTTCTTCTTAGCTCGATAGGTATAACTACCCTTCCTAATTCATCAACTTTTCTGACCAGTCCTGTAGATTTCAAGACGACTCCTCCCTCCTTAATAAATTTAGACATCTTTCGACAACCTATCCATAGTATACCAAAAAATTATTGAAAAATAAAGAAGTGTTGTATAATTTAGTAATACATACTAAAAAATAGAAAGAAAGCCTATTATAATGGGGTTTAATGGGCATTTTAATTTTCTTGACAGGTGTATATGTTTATTATAATCTTTTATAAGAAGTTTTAGATGGGTGTTTTTTTCGAACCTTCGCCCAATTTTTGATACAATAATACGGGTGGAAGGCTTTTTTAAATTCAATTAAGAGGAGGGATACAAATGACCGAAAAAGGTACGTTTTATATATCTACACCGATATATTATCCAAGTGGGAAATTACATATTGGCCATTCCTATACCACTGTTGCAGCAGACTGCATGGCCAGGTTTAAACGAATGATGGGCTATGACGTGATGTTTCTTACAGGTACTGACGAACATGGCCAAAAGATTGAGAGAAGGGCAAAGGACGACGGGAAAGAACCACAGGAGTTTGTTGATGAAATTGTTGATTGGATTAAAGACTTATGGGGTGTTTTAGATATAGAATATGACGACTTTATTAGGACAACACAGGAGAGGCACAAAAAAATTGTTCAAAAAATATTTCAAAAATTTTACGAGCAGGGAGACGTCTACAAAGATAAATATGAAGGCTGGTATTGTACTCCCTGTGAGTCTTTTTGGCTTGAAAGGCAGCTTGAAACAGGAAATGTATGTCCTGACTGCAGTAGGCCTGTAGAATGGGTTAAAGAAGAGAGTTATTTTTTCAAAATGAGCAAATATGCGGATAGATTACTTGAACATATCGAAAAAAATCCAGATTTTATCCAGCCGCCGGAAAGAAAAAATGAAATGGTTAATAACTTTTTAAAGCCGGGCCTGCAGGACCTCTGTGTTTCTAGAACAACTTTTAAGTGGGGAATACCTGTACCTATGGATCCTGACCATGTGATTTATGTTTGGCTCGATGCTTTGACCAACTATATTACAGCCCTCGGTTATTTGTCAGAAGATGATTCAAGATTTGAAAAATACTGGCCCTGCAATGTCCATCTGGTAGGAAAAGAAATAGTCAGATTTCATACAATATACTGGCCGATATTTTTGATGGCTTTTGGTCTGCCTCTTCCAAAACAGGTTTTTGGGCATGGTTGGCTTTTACTAGAAGATGGGAAAATAAGCAAATCAAAAGGTAATGTAATTGACCCTAAAGTTTTGTCTGAAAAATATGGCTCTGATGCTGTTAGGTTTTATCTTTTAAGAGAAATTCCTTTTGGTTCGGACGGAGTGTTTACTCCTGAATCTTTAATTGAACGAATGAACTATGATTTAGCTAATGACCTGGGTAATCTGCTTAATAGAACTGTAGCCATGGTTGATAAATATTTTGACGGTGAAATCCCTGAACCAGACAAATCTGCAGAAGAAGTTGATGAAGATTTGAGAAGTTTAGCAATTAAGACTCCAGAAGAAATGGTAGGATATATGAATGACCTAAAATTTTCAGATGCTTTGGAACATTTATGGAAGTTAATACGTCGTACTAACAAATATATAGATGAAACAAGGCCCTGGATTTTAGGCAAAGAGTGTAAAGATGATGAAAATAAAAAGAATAGATTGGGGACGGTTCTCTATAACCTATCAGAAAGTCTGAGAATAATTAGTATTATGCTTTGGCCCTTTATGCCAAAAACTCCAGGCGAAATTTGGGAACAACTTGGAATAGAAGATGAAAATATTCTAAAGTTTGATAGTGTAAAAGAGTGGGGACATTTGAAACCTGGACAAAAGGTTAAAAAAGATAAACCTCTATTTCCAAGATTAGAAATAGAAGAAGAGCTTGAAAAGCTTTCTGAAAAAGAGGACCAATCGGAAAAAACCAATAAAGATGCAAAAACTGAAGGGCCGTCCCACGCTGATTATGCTCTTAAAGATGAAACTGTCAAAATAGATGATTTTGCAAAGCTAGATATAAGGGTAGCTGAAATAATAAATGCAGAACCTGTTAAAGGCGCTGATAAGCTTTTGAAATTAGAAGTTGATTTAGGATTTGAAAAAAGACAGGTAGTAGCAGGAATAGCTAAAAAATATTCGCCTCAGGATATTGTAGGCAAAAAAACACTTATGATTGTTAACCTTAAGCCAACAAAGATAAAAGGTGTAAAATCTGAAGGGATGATTCTTGCTGCTTCAGATATAAAAGGAGATAAAGACGAAGTGGTTTTAACATCTTTGGATGATGTGGATATAACAAAAGGCAGTAAGGTGGAGTGATGAAAAAATGACATATTTAATTGATACTCATGCTCACTTAGATGATAATAGATTATCAAAAAACGTAGATTCATTAATTTCAGAAGCCAAAAAAAAAGGTGTGAATAGAATAATCAATATAGGCATAAGCATAGAATCATCAAAGAAAACAATTGAACTTGCAAAAAAATATGATGATATTTATGCAGCTGTTGGAATTCACCCTCATGATGCCAAAAATGCTCCAGAAGGTTATATAGATAGTTTAGAAAAAATGAGCCAAGAAGAAAAAGTGGTAGCTATAGGGGAGATGGGTTTGGATTATTTTAAAAACATTTCCCCTAAAGATACTCAAATAAAGGTTTTCAAAGAACAGCTGTCTCTTGCTAAAGAACTAAATATGCCTGTAGTGATTCATGATAGGGATGCCCATCAGGATATGATAAACATACTTAAGGATTTCAATGGTATAAAAGGTGTGTTTCACTGTTTTAGCGGCGACTGGAGTGTAGCATCTGAGTTACTAAAAATGGGCTATTATGTTTCCTTTACCGGTACTATTACCTTTAAAAAAGCTGAAAAACTAAGAGAAGTGGTTCGCCGTGCTCCTATGGATAGAATTATGGTCGAAACAGACTGTCCATATCTTGCCCCAGAACCTTTTAGGGGTAAGTTAAACCAGCCGGCTTATGCCAGGTTAGTTGGAGAAGCAGTTGCTGAAGAAAAAGACCTTCACCTGGACAAAGTAGCTGAAATAACTACACAAAATGCTATAAACTTTTTTGATGGGTTATCATAGATATAATTAAAAGCTTAGTGCTTGGAGGTAAATATAAAAATGATAAAAAACCATATAAGCTTTAACCTGGCATTAGTTTTATTATTTATGATTTTGTTTGGTAGTCTAGGATTTGTAGTAGCTGCTGAAATGACATATGACAAACTAGAAGTTGATGTATATATAAATGGTTTTAAGGAAGAAAAAATTCATGTCTCAAATGATTTAACAAAAAAAGAAATTTTGGAAGAAGCTGATATAATAATTGAAAGAGAAGACCGTGTGGTTAAAGAGCATGATGAAGAAGAGGGTTATGCGAAAATTACAGTGGATCAATTTAGGCAAGAAACAATAGAATCTATTGAACCTTTACCATATGAAGTAGAAAAAAAGGAAACTTCCGAATTAAAAAAAGGGGAAGAAAAAGTTGTAGAAAAAGGAAGAGATGGGTATTTAATAGAGAAAGTAGAGCTGTCATATCTAGGTGAAAAATTAACCGATAAAGAGATCTTAGATACAAAAGAGGTAGCACCTGATCCAAAAATTATAAAGGTCGGTACGACAGAAGAACCGGAAACTGAAATAATTGAACAGGGAACGGCTTCCTGGTATGGAAGCAAGTTTCATGGCAGAAGGACTTCTAGTGGGGAAACTTATAACATGAATGATCTTACCGCGGCTCATCCAGAGCTTGCTTTTGGAAGTGAAGTTAAAGTGGTAAGTGTAGCTACAGGAAAAAGCGTTACTGTGCGAATTAATGATAGGGGGCCTCATATTGGAGGCAGGATTATTGACCTATCAAAAAGAGCTGCAGAAGAAATAGGTCTAAGATCAAGAGGACTTGGGGAAGTTAAAGTAAAACGAATAAATAATTGAATCTACTGCAAAAAGCCTATATAAAACTTTGTTCAATATGACTTTTTGCAGTAAAATACATTAATCCGGCGAGATATTACTGAAAGGAAGATTAGATGAAGCTAACTTCTCCTAAAAAAGTTAAAGAACTGATTAACACGTACGATTTGAGAGTCAAGAAAAATTATGGGCAAAACTTTATCATTGATGAAAATATATTAAATAAAATTATTAAATCAGCTGATTTGAATGAGGAAGATACAATTCTCGAAATAGGTCCCGGGATTGGTACTTTGACAGAAGCTCTTGCAAGGAAAGTGAACAATGTAATAGCAATTGAAATAGATAAGAATATCATTTATATTTTGAGAGATACTATACTTAAAGAGTATAATAATGTAACTTTAATTGAAGCGGATGCTTTGAAAATTAACATCAAAGATCAATTTGAAAACATTTATGATAATGTGCCTGGTGAAATTAAGGTTGTCGCTAATTTACCTTATTATATTACTACTCCTCTTTTGATTAAGCTTGCACAGGAACAGCTTTTGATAACGGAAATGGTACTTACTGTACAGAAAGAAGCAGCTGACAGGTTCATGGCTGAAAATGGTACCAAGGATTATGGATCTGTGACAGTAGTTTTAGATTATTATTTTGAAAAAGATTTTATTATGAAACTATCTCCAGCAGTTTTTTATCCGAGACCAAAAGTAGATTCCGCAGTGATAAGATTAAAAAAGCACTCAGAACCACCGGTAAAAGTAGAGAATGAAAATAGCTTTGTAGAGTTTATTAGAAAATGTTTTTCACAAAGAAGAAAGACCTTAAAGAATAACTTGAAGAGTTTTTCGAACTGTAATTTAGCCAAAAGAGAATTAGATGAAATTTTTGAAAAAACTGAAATTAACGAAAGGGCAAGGCCGGAAGATTTAGATCTTTTTAAATTTGCCAGAATTTTTAATATGTTTTATAATAGACATGGTGAGTTTTTTTAGGAGATTTTTAGGATAAAAATGTCGGACTAAAAGGAGTAGTTAAGAATGCTAATGTTTCAAAGTCCCTCTAGAGGGAAATTGACCCTTGATCAAGTTTTTGACGAGCTTCTTAATTATATTAGTGACTGCCCTAAAGATCAATACAAGCTAATTATAGGAACTGATTCTCATAATCTAAAAAAACGATCATGTTTTGTTACAGCAATTATTGTCCACCGAGTAGGAAAAGGAGCCAGGTATTTCTTTAGAAGAACTAACCGAGACCATATTAGTTCTCTCAGACAGAAAATTTTTTATGAAACTTCATTAAGCCTTGAAATTGCCAGTAAAATGACAGGGAAGTTAAGCAAGAATAAGCACAAAGATTTGAACCTTGAAATTCACCTGGATGTAGGAGAAAACGGGGAGACTAAAGAGCTAATACGAGAAGTGGTTGGAATGGTCTTTGGAAGCGGCTTTTCCCCTAAGATTAAGCCGTATTCTTTCGGGGCCTCTAAAGTAGCTGATAAATACACTAAGTAAGTGTTTAGCTAGTGATAATTTTATCAGCTTCAGGGTTATTTCGCTAAATTTACCCTTGACACAAAGTAGTAGATACGGTATAATTTATAATAATATGCAACTAGAAGAGGTGATTTCATGGTGACGGCTCAAAATGCCTTGGTCGATATTAAATCAACCCTTGATCGATATATTGGTGAAAAAATAAAGCTAAAAGCTAATCGTGGACGAAAAAAAACTATAGAAAAAGAAGGAGTACTAGAAAATACCTATCCGGCTATATTTATTGTTAGGGTAGATGAATCTTCTTATAGTCAGAGATTCACATTTAATTATGCGGATGTATTAACCAAAACAGTAGAACTTTCAGTCGGAAATAACCAAAAGATAGACTGGGCTGTAGTAGAATAAAAAAATAACAGTGTTAATAAAAAAAGAGATAAAAAAAGAAAAGCCTCTTATATTTTGTAAGGGGTTCGATTTTGAAGTTGAAAATCTAAAATCACAAAGTAAATTACAAAAAAGTAGCAGTTAAATCACATAATTTTAACTGTTACTTTTTACTGTTATGACAGGAATTAAGATTATAATAACTTAAAAATTACAATTTTTTCACAAGATAATACACAATAGAAATAAATATTTCTTGTGTTAAAAAGTTGCGATTTTAGACGTTAAAATTATGCGGAAAATTATATTATCCTATGAATTCTAGACTTTTAGAGTGTTGCCATATAATGTATAATTGAAATTAGCGGTTGTTAGACTGAGACGTTTTAGATATTTGCTGTTCCTTAATTTAACCTAGGTTATGAAGAACAATTAAATGAAAATTAGTTAGCATGATATTTTATAGTCCTATTTGGACTTAATTTTTTTGAAAAATTAAAGTGAGGTGGTAAAAATATTAGGAAGAAAATTAGCTTGTTTAATAATAGTAATAAGCTTAACAGCTCTAACAGTCTTTACGGTAGGTTGTGCTCCAGAATACGAGGTAGAGGTACAAGCTGATCCAGAAGATGCAGGAGAAATTTCGGGTGAAGGAACTTATGAAGAGGGGGAAGAGGTAACTGTAGAAGCTGAACCAGATGAAGGTTACGAATTTGAAGGTTGGTATAAGGATGGAGAAAGAGTCAGTCAAGATCAAGACTATGAATTTGAAATTGAAGAAAGCAAAGAATTAGTTGCTGGCTTTGCTGAAATTGTAAACATTTCTGATGAAAACTTAGAAGCAGCTATTAAGGAAGAATTAGGTGTAGATCAAGTGACTAAAGAAAATATTAAAGAGTTAACATCTTTGGAGGCGGAAAGAGAAGGTGTTAGCGATCTGAATAACTTGAGAAAAGCAGAGAATCTTAAAAACTTAAACCTTTCGGGCAATAAAATCCAAGATATAGCCGCTTTAACTGAACTTACGGGACTAGAGAAGTTAAACTTAAACAATAATGAAATAAAAGATATTAAAGCACTACATGAATTGACTAATCTTAAAGAAGTCAACCTTATAGGAAATGAAATCGATGAAATAAACTTTTTAGGAGAATTAAACGATCTCGAAAAACTTTCTGTAGGGGATGATAAGATAAATCCTTGGACATTGGCTGATTTTAACCAATCTCCTGGAGGTGACTATATAGCTTACAGGGTAAAAAACCCATTACCATTAACTGTTGACGTTCAGGTAGTAAACACAAATGAAGACGTAAGCGTTAAACAGGTGTTTGAACCAAATAGTGTTACTGATCAGGGCAAGCTTTATAGTTTTACTGAAGCGTCTTCCTATGAAAACCCATTTGCTCAGCCTGTTCCCAGAGCTTGCTCAAGTGACGTTTATAAAGACCATGAATGGAAAAATTCAGAAGTTTTAAAAGTTGTTGTTCGTGAAGGACTTGATGAGGGTAAGGAACGAGAACACAAGTCGTCTGGAGAGTATAAATTCGATTTTAAAGACAGGGAAATTATTGAGTTTAATAATTAGTTTATTTATAAGAATACTTATGATTCATAAATACTATCTGATATATGTGCCTTAAAAGTAATTGTAGTTCTCTCATTTTGATAGAGAGAGAGCTGCCATTATCTTGAAGATCTTAAGGTGAGAGAGGTGGTACTTTGTCAAGAAAGAAACTGTTTCATTTATTATTGATTACATGCTTATCAGTTTCATTAGTTTTAATGGCCGGATGTACTCCAGAGGAAAAAACAGAAAAGGAGCACGTAAAAAATGAAAATGAAGAGATAAAAGAAGAGCTTAAAGATGAATTATCTAGAAAAGAGTCTAGGATAAAAAATCTAGAACAAGAGTTAGAATCGAAAGAGCGTCAAAATAATAGGGCTGAATTTTATTCAGATGTTTTGCTTGAAATGGCTCAAACTGAAGGTGTAATGGCTCATGAGGTGTTATCGGAGGAAAAAATTAACGAACTACAGCTTGAAAGTAATTTGTGGGATGGTACACTTCAAGTTAATGTTTCAGAAAATGATAAAAGTAAAGAAAAAGAATTTTCAAGCGATGGAGAGATAACAATTGACAGTTCTGAATTTGTTTTACATTTTTCAGGGGGTATAGATCCAGCATCTAACGCTGATTTTAGTGCTCACGGAATTGGATCACATGAAAATTGGTTATATAATTTAAACGATATTGAAATTTTGGATGAAGAAAAAGTCTATGATGAAGAAGCTGCAGAGGGAGCAACTGGATTTGGGATAGGTTATGAATTCGAAGATATTTCAGACGGTAGTAGTATCGAAATAGAGATAGCACCAGAAGTGAAAGATTATTTTGAATTGGATACAACAAATTTGATCATTAATGTTGAAAAGTAGTATAGATTTGTTGAGACAATATATTTTATCCGATTTATTCCCCTGTATTAACAAAGTATATTAGAGAGTCAGAAGTGAGGTGGTAATTTGTCAGGGAAACGATCATTTCATTTATTGTTTATCACATGCTTATTTGTTTCAGTAGCTTTTATGGTGGGTTGTGTCCAAGAGTATGAAGTAGAGTTACAAGCTTATCCTGAAGATGCTGGGGAAATTTCGGGCGAAGGCACTTATGAAGAAGGTGAAGAAGTTACAGTAGAAGCAGAACCAGAGGAAGGTTATGAATTTGAAAAATGGAAAGAGGACGGAGAAAAAATAACAAGCGATAAAGATTATAAATTGGAAGTTATTGATGATATTACATTAGAAGCACAATTTGAACAACAAGAATATCAAGTGAGCCTATCAGCTCCCAAAGATAAAGGGAAAGTTGGTGTTGAGGAAATTCAGAATACTGACTACGAAGAAACTTATAAATACGGTGAAGAAGTAACAGTTAAAGCTAAACCTAGTGATTATTTTGAGTTTTACTACTGGGAAGATTTAGAAGGGGAAATAGGTAGTGAAGATAAGTCCTATACTTTTCAAGTTGAAGAAGATTATGACTTGGTAGCAAATTTTAATCCAAAATTAGAAGAGGTGATAGAATTATCAGATGGGATAGAAATAACTTTAGGAGATGTATGGGAGCAGCTAATAGAATATACTAGTGACCGTGGTGAACCGCAATCTTATTTAAATGCAGTTGGAGTAAAGGAAACCAATAAGGAAAACAAAAAATCCGTTCATTTTGGTATTGGAGGATATAATCCAAGTATAGTTGGATATGTAGATACAAAAACAAACGAAATAAATTTAATCGGTAGGGCTGAAAGATCTGATAAAGTGGAATTATACTGGTTTTTGGACAATGATTATATTATTTATGACTATACATGCGTTGGCACTGGTTTTCATCATTTGCACTTTCATGACGTGGAAAAAGATGAAGGAGTGGAGATAACCCAAATGGAGAAGTTCGAAGAAAAATATGACAGGAAAGAACCCACGAACCTTCATAATATAAAATGGTCAGAAGATGGGAAAGAGCTTTATTTTGAGGTAGAATGTAAAGATGAAGAAACAACTTCTTGGATATTTAATGCTAAAGAGAAGGAATTAACATTAGAACAAAATTAATCTACTGAACATCTTCAGATTTATGTGTCTTAAATAAAAATGGCAGCTCTCTCATTTTTGATAAATGAGAACTGCCATTTTTTTTAGTGTGAAAAATTTGTGATTTACCATGTGAATTTTTTGTGATTTGGCCTGTGATTTTAGATTTTCAACTTCAAAATCGAACCCCTTATTATATTTTGGCTTTTCTTTTTTTATCTCTTTTTTCTTTTGATGTTTAATTGAAAAGCTTTGTTTCTAATAGCATTTATCGACCTATTAAAAATTTCAGTAAGCTCTTCCTGAGATGTTGTAGGGTAAATCTCTTTTAGTTTTTTTATTTCATTTTGACTCCATGGTTTTGCTTTGGGTTTATTTTCATTTTTTCTTATATTAAGCCTGCTGGCTTTATTTCTTATACTTGCTATACTTCTGTTTAATAGTGTGGCGAGCTCTTCTTCAGAGACAGTAGAATAATATTTCATTAAGAGCTCTTCTTCTTTTTTTGTCCAATACTGCTGGCGTTTTAAATTTAGGCTATTTGCCTTAAAAGTAATAGCAGCCATATTTCTGTTAAATAAACTTTCGAGTTCTTCTTTGGGTTTGGTTGGGTAGTCTTTTTTTAAGAGTTCTATTTCTTTTTTAGTCCATTTTTTGGTCATATTTTCCCTCCTTTAGTAGGAGAACCGATCTGCATTAACGGTTTGTTGATTTAATACAACATATGTTGGCGTAACAAAAACTGTTACAGGGGAAATTTAAATAAATCCTTTTAAAGATAACTAACATACTTTTTGGAAAATGCATATATTATAGTAAAAGGTAGGTCAAGGAGGGGATTAGTGTGTCTCATAAGGACATTGAATTAGAAAAGGAACTATTAAAAGTCAAGTCGGTAGTCGGTGAAGGCGTTGTGCAAACTAATGTTGAGGCAGATATCACGTTACCGGCCCCCGTGAGAAAAATTAGAGAACCAGTAGATGCTGAAGTAAATATAACTGATACAGAAGTGATTGAAGACAAAGTGATTGTTAAAGGAGTTTTAGAAAAGCAGGTTTATTTTGTAGATGACAAAACAGGAACTCTTCATGAAAAAAGTTTTGAAGAAAACTTTTCGGTTTTTGTTGATATTCCTGGGGCAGAGCCGGGGAATGAAGTTCAAGTACGGCCAAGAGTGGAATTTGTAGGGGTAGAAGAAAAAGATAACAACGACAAAAAAGATCACTTAAAAGAAGAGGTATTTAAACAGTTAGCAGTTATAGAAGTATTTGTTAAAGTTACTGAAGAGATTCAATTAGAGGTTGTGACCGATGCAGTAGGCACTGATATTGAAGTTGAAACAGAGCTACTTAAAGTAGAGGATGTTATAGGTGAGGATACTACCCAGACAGAACTAATAAGCGATGTAAAACTTGATTATCCTGTGAGAAAAGTTGAATCTGTTGATACCAGGTTTGAAGATGTAGAAAGCAGGGTACTAGATGATAAAGTGATAGTGGAAGGAACGCTTGTGAAGCAAATATATTTTGTTGATCCAGAGTTAGATGTAGTAAGAGAACAGACAGCAACTGAAAACTTTTCTGTGACTATTGATATCCCTGGTGCTAGGCCAGGTATGAATGTACAGGAGTTTCCCCGGGTAGAATTTGTTGATCATGAAATAGTAGACGATTTTAACTTGAGACAAACAGCAGTAGTAGAAGTTTTCGCCAAAGTTACAGAAACTGTACAAATAGAAGTGGTAACCGATATCATAGGTGTAGAAACTGTAACTGAGCTATTAAAAGTTTCTCCTGTTATAGGCGAAGATAGGGTACAGCAGCTCGTAGAAGCTGATACAAAACTTTCTTGCCCTGCTAGAAAAATACAACAGGTACAAGGTGAATTTAGGGATGTAGAAGGAAGAGTTATAGATGATAAAGTAATTGTTGAAGGTACAGTTCATAAACAGATATTTTTTGTCGATGCTACTACTGATGAAGTTATTGAAACCTCAGAAGATGTTCCTTTTACCGTTACAATAGATATACTTGGCGCAATGCCTGATCATCAAGTACAGATTTCTCCTAGAATAGAAACTATTCAAGAGGAGATTGATCAGGAGGACCCTACCCTTATTAGGGAAACAATAGTTGTTGAAGTGTTTGCAAAAGTTACACAAACAGCCCAACATGAAGTGGTCATTGATTTAGAAGATGAAAAAAAGGAAAAACCTATCAGTAAACCTAAGAAAAAATCAGGTCCTTCGCTGAAGATTTATGTAGTCCAAAAGAACGACACTATTTACCATATTGCTGAAAAATTTGATGTGGCGGCTGAAGACATAATAAAAGCAAATAATATCAAAAACCCTGACATGATTTTTCCTGGACAGAAACTATTAATTCCTATGTAAGAAGAGTATGCATTTGATAGTTTAAGAAGAGCTAAAGTAGCCTCGTTGGCTGCTTTTTTTTGTCCAATAATAGCTAATTAATGGTTTATTTAGCCATTGCCTTTAAATTCTATAAATTTTACAGTAATGGTATTAAATATAATGATTAACTTCTTTTTATCAAATTGCAACTTATTAACATGGATTTGTAAGAATCGGAGGTATCGCCATATAATTAACATAACATCAAAATTATGTTATAGAAAGGGTGGTTTGGGTTGGAAAATAAGTACATAAAGTTTTTAAGTTTAGCAGTTGTCTTTTTGTTCTTCTTAACTTCAACATCTCAGGCTTTTGCATCAAACAGAATTATTTTGAGAAGTAGTGGTCAAGATAATACTCCTCGGGTTATTAAAGTGAGTTTAAATCATTCAGGATGGGGAAATGAGAGTAGGAATAGTTTTAATCGACAAGTAGGAAGGCTTGAAACTCCTTTGAAGTTTGTAATAAGAGATGGACAGTTAAGATTGGTCCAGAGACCAGATCTAAATCAGGAAGACAAAGCTGATAAAGAAGTGGATGTTCCAGAGGAAGACTCTAAAGAAGAACCTGGCAAGGACAAGCCTGAAGAGCCAAAAGAAGAAGAGCCAAAAGAAGAAGAGCCAAAAGAAGAAGAGCCAAAAGAAGAAGAGCCAAAAGAAGAAGAGCCAAAAGAAGAAGAGCCAAAAGAAGAAGAGCCAGATAAAGAACCTGAAGAAGATAAGTCTGAAGAAAACAAAGAACAAAAAGAAGAACAGAAAGAAAAAGACGAGCGCGAAGAGCAAGAAGAGCAAGAAGAATTAAATGATGCTGAAGAACAGATGATAAACAAAGTAAATGAAGAAAGAAGACAAAGAGGGTTGTCTCCTTTAGAAGTAGACTACGAAGTAGTTGAGGTTGCAAGAGCGAAAAGTCAGGACATGATAGATAATAATTACTTTGCCCATAACTCACCTACCTATGGTTCGCCATTTGATATGTTGAATAAGTTTGGAATAAATTATAGAACAGCTGGTGAGAACTTAGCAGGTTCTAGAACAGTCGAGACTGCTCATAACAACTTGATGAATTCTGATGGGCACAGAAGGAATATTTTAAATGAAAACTTTACACATATTGGTGTAGGTGTAGTAGAGGGTGGTACTTACGGCAAATATTTTACTCAAATGTTTATTGGAAAATAATAATTTTAGAGGCTAGACATTATTTGTCTAAAGCAGGACCTAGAATTGTATCTGGAGGTCCTGCTTTATTTTTGAGAGATCAGTAACACTACCCCTAATATAATAAAAGCTACTCCTGCCCCGTTTTTTAATATGTTTGGAGGCAGGTATTTTGTTAATATGTTTCCAAGCATAACACCTAAAAAGCTTGCTAAAATAAGAGCAGTACTAGCTCCGATGAAAACTCCTAACAAAGATTTTTTTTGGGTTGCGAGAAGCATGGTTGCAAGCTGGGTTTTATCTCCAAGCTCAGCTAAAAAAACCATGCCAAAGGTAACAAGAAGACTTTCCCAAAACATGTTATCTCTCCTTTTTTAATTAATTATATTTTGTTCACTGTTATTATATTCCCTAATATGTTATCAAAATTAAAGATTATTAGTTGTTCACCGGGGGACCTATTATTGAAAGTATTTAAAACCTAGGGTATAATTTAATATTGAGACAAAGGGGAGTGGACAGAGTGATAAATGTCAAAAAATTAACAGTATTAATCCTTGTTGTAATGATTTTTTTTGGAAATGCCATTATAAGTACTATAAGTGCAAGTTCAGATAGTTCTGACATAGATATCTACGCAGATGCGGCTGTTTTAATAGAAGTAGAGAATGGACAGGTTTTATATGATAAAAATAAACATGAAAGTATGTACCCGGCTAGTACTACCAAAATAATGACAGCACATTTACTTTTACAGAACTCTTCTTTATCGGAACAAGTAGAAGTAACAGAAAATGCATTTAGAGTAAGAGGTTCTACACTACACCTTAACAAAGGGATGACACTTTCTGTTAGAGACCTGCTCTATGGGATAATGCTCCGCTCGGCTAATGACGGGGCTATAGCAGCTGCAGAACATGTATCAGGGTCAAAAGAAAGTTTTGTAGAAAAAATGAATCAGAAAGCGAAAGAATACGGGGCAAAAAATACTGGGTTTCAAAACCCCCATGGACTTACAAACGGTTATCCAGACCATAATACAACTGCGTATGATCTTGCCATGATAACAAGACAAGCGCTTAAATGTCCAGAATTTAGAAGAATTGTAAATACAACAGAAGATGAGATAAAGTTAAAGGATGGAACTAGAGAGTTATATAATCCCAATAGACTTCTAAAAAATTATCAATATGCTAACGGAGTTAAGACAGGGTATACAGCTATGTCTGGTCATACCCTGGTGGCATCTGCAACTAAAGATGATATTACATTAGTAGCTGTTATACTTGGAAGTGATACCAGAAATGCACTGTTTAACAGTGCCGAAAATTTGTTTGATTACGTTTTTGAAAACTATGAAAAGATTATGGTTTCAGAAAAGAACGAACTGGTCGACTCGATAAATATTGAAGAGCATGATATAGAACTTGATGTTTATACTGATTCAGAAGTAAGCTATATGGTGAATACAAAAGAACAGTCAAATCCAATTGAAGAAAGAAACAGTCTAAAAGATTCCCTTTCTCTACCCCTAGAAAAAAATGATAAAATAGGTGAAATGATGTTCTTTAGTCAAGGTGAAGAAATAGGGGCTACTAATTTAATTATAAAAGAAGATGTTGAAAGACCTGAGGCAAAAAATACAAGTGCTATAACCTTTGTACTAATTGCAGGGGGAGTTGTGACAGGTTTCTTCGTATTTTTTAAAAATAAAAAAGATAAATAAAATAACTAAAATACTTAAGGAATAACAGAAAGGGGTTATAATATGAAAGAGTTTAACCGTGTAAAAGATGTATACGATTGGGAAATAAATAAAGATAGAAGGCTTTTTAGTGCAAGTCATGAAGAGATTTTAAGTGGCAGGACCACAGATATATATTTTGTCAGGACAAAAGAGCTTTTGGAACATTTGAACAGATCTGAAAAAGAAGTGACAGCAGAAGTGTTTGCATCGAGAGAAGGAGTTATGGCAGGAACTAATGAGGTTATGGGATTAATAAAAGACAAACCCGACCTAGAAGTATGGACTCTAAAAGAAGGGGAAAATTTTGGTGAAAAAGAAGTAATAATGAGACTAAAAGGTCCATATTCCCAGGTAGCGGTTTATGAAACCCCTCTTTTGGGAATTCTTGCTTCCTCTTCTGGTTGGGCATCTGCTGCTAGTGAGTGCCGCGAAGCTGCTGGTGAAGATGCTACTCTAATATGCTTTGGAGCTAGACATATACACCCTTCTTCCGCACCAGTGATGGAAAGGTCTGCACTGGTTGGGGGATTTGATGGTTGTAGTTGTATATTAGGTGCAAAACTTTGGGGGATAAAGCCTTCGGGCACAGTACCCCATGCAGTATTTTTAATGGTAGGAGATACCGTGGAAGTAGCAAAAGCATATAATGAAATCATGCCAGAAAATGATGCCAGGGTGATATTAGTAGATACATTTAAAGATGAAGTAGAGGAGTCTTTGCGAGTTGCCAGGGAATTAGGTAAGGATTTGTTTGGGGTAAGAATTGACACGCCTTCTGAAAGAGGGGGTGTGACTTCGGGGCTCATTAAAGAAGCTAGAGCAAAACTAGATCAAGCAGGGTTTGATTATGTTAGAATACTTGCATCGGGAGGTATGACCCCAGATAAAATAATCGAACTTAAAAAAGCCGGAGTTAGTACCTTTGGCGTTGGCAGTTACATAGCTGCTGCAAGACCTATAGATATGACCATGGACTTAAAAGAGGTAGATGGAATTCCTATTGCAAAAAGAGGTAGAATACCGGGTTTAACTTCAACTAATAGATTATCAAGAATAAAATAAATAAAATTTTAAATTCTAGTGCAAAAAGTCTATTCACATAAGCTATAGTGTTTTTATGACTTTTTGCACCAGAATTTTTCCCGGGATTGATTTAAGGTCTAAAGTACTCCTAGAAGGGGTGCTTTTTTTATTTGAATAAATGATTTTTCCCGGGGAAAAATATTGTTGTGCCTATGCTTAAAAAGGGAAGGTGTATATAAGCGTGTCTAAGGGAAGGTTATTTATTATTGGAGGGAATGAAAACAAAGGTGAAAAGTCTATTCTAAAAGATTTTGTTAGACTATCTGGTGGTAGTAATGCATGTATTGGAGTTATACCTACAGCTACTAAAGACCCGGAAGAAACTGGCGAGAGGTACAAAGAAGTATTTAAAAACTTTGGCGCAGAAGATGTTCATGTTTTAAACATCCAGACAAGAAAAGATGGTGACAAAAAAGCGCTTATAAACTTATTTGATGATATTACTGGTGTGTATTTTACTGGGGGTGATCAGCTAAGAATAACAAGTATAATAGGAGGCACAGAATTTGATAAAAAATTACATGAATATCACCGAAAAGGCTTAGTTGTTGGGGGTACCAGTGCTGGAGCTTCTGTAATGAGTGATACAATGATTGTAGAGGGTCTTGATGAATCGCCTCCAGCAAAGAGTACAGTAAATATGGCCCCTGGACTTGGTTTTTTACAAAGGACGGTTATTGATCAACACTTTGATCAGCGCGGCCGTATGGGAAGGTTGTTAACGGTTGTTGCCCAAAATCCTCATGTATTAGGTTTTGGAATTGATGAAGATACTGCTATAGTAACTGAAGATGAAACAATGCTAAAAGTGCTTGGTACTCAGACTGTCACCGTGGTAGACGGCAGTAAGATAGATCATTCTAATATAATTAAAGAAGGAGAAGATCAGCCTTTGGCAATAACTAATATTATAATACATGTCTTATCTGCAGGTTATTTTTTTGACCTTAAACGCCGTCATGTTAAAGGGGGACTAGAGTTTGAAAGTTCTCGATAAAAGAGTATTAAGAGGAAGAAATATATATAGCCATAATCCTGTAATAAAAGCAAGAATTGATTTGGGAGAACTTTCTGAAGTTAAGACAAATGAAATAGAAGGGTTTTATGAATGCTTGCAAGATAATTTCCCTTCAATAATTGAACATCACTGCTCTAGAGGTTATAGAGGGGGATTCTTAGAAAGGGTTAAAGAAGGAACTTTGCTCGGCCATGTCGTAGAGCATGTAACAATTGAGCTTATGCAGCTTTCAAATGTTGAGACAAACTATGGTACTACAAGGGCTACCAACGTGGAAAAAGTTTATGATATAATTGTTGAACAAAAATCCTCACAAGGTTTAGATACGGCCTTAGACCATGCTGTGGATATTGTCAAAAAAATGATTAACAAAGAAGCACCACAAATTGAACAAAGAATTAAAGAAATAAGAGATATAGTTTCAGAAACAAGGCTTGGGCCAAGTACTGAAGCAATTTTAAAAGCGGCCAAGAAAAGAGACATTCCGTTCATAAGACTAGATGATGATGCTAGTATGTTTCAATTGGGTTTTGGTAAAAATGGCAAAAGGATTCAAGCTACAACGACGGAGTATACATCGTGTATAGGTGTTGATATTGCCTGTGACAAAAGAAAAACAAACGAAATGTTAGATGAGCTTGGATTACCCGTTCCATTTGGCAAGGTAGTAGAAACAGAAAAGGATGCTGTTAAAGCAGCTAATGAAATAGGCTTCCCGCTTGTGTTAAAACCTAAGGATGGTAACCAAGGCAAAGGTGTGACCCTTAATATTTGGAGCGAAGACGAGATAAAGGCAGCTTATAGGGTCGCTCTTAATTACAGTCCTGAAATTATTGTTGAGCAGCATGTTGAAGGAAAACATTATAGGATTTTAGTTGTTGGAGACAAAGTTGTTGCTGGTTCAGAAAGATTACCTGCCCATGTTGTTGGTGATGGTGAGAATACAATTAGAAAATTAATTGATTTAGAAAATGAAAAAAATCATTTAAGGGGGGAAGGTCACGAAAAACCGCTTTCTAAAATCAGCGTTGACCCGGTTGTAAATATGGTGCTTGCTAGAAACAATATGACTATGAATTATGTTCCTGAAAAAGGTGACATGGTATATCTAAGAGAAAGTGCAAATTTAAGTACTGGTGGAATAGCTATAGATGTAACTGAAGACATCCATCCTGAAACCGCAAGGACTGCAAAAAGAGCCTGCAAGGTTGTGGGACTTGATGTAGGTGGTGTTGATATAGTAGTAGATGATATAAGAAACTCTATTCAAGACGGTGGTGCCATAATTGAAATAAATGCGGCACCTGGAATTAGAATGCATGAACATCCTACTAAAGGGGAAAAAAGAGATGTTGGTAAAGAAATTGTTGATTATTTGTTCCCCTTTAATGATGAAACTAAAATTCCAATTGTTTCTGTTACAGGTACTAACGGTAAAACTACAACGGCACGGCTTATAAGAAAGGTCTTAAAAGATGAAGGCTATACTGTTGGGGCTACTACTACTGATGGCATTTTTGTTGATGATGAACTTATTTTAAAAGGAGATACAACTGGCCCAAGTAGTGCAAAAACAGTCTTGACAGACCAAAGAGTAGATGCCAGTGTTTTTGAAACTGCCAGGGGAGGGCTTATTCGCGGAGGACTTGGTTATAACCTGGCGGATGTGGCTGTAGTAACTAATATAGGAGAAGACCACATAGGCCAGGATGGCATCGATACAATAGAGGATATGGTAAATGTCAAGAGCCTCGTAGTTGAAGCTACAGAGTTAAATGGTAAAGTAGTATTAAATGCTGATGATGAAACCTCAAAATATATGGCTGAAAAAGCAAGAGGGCAGGTCATATTATTTTCTAAAAGTCATGAAAATAAATGGCTCAAAAGACATATAGGTGCTGGTGGTAAAGGACTTTTTGTAAAAAATGACAGGATTTTTTGGGCTAATGGAAAACATGGTGTCTCTATGGGAGAACTTACTAGTATACCAATAGCTTTCTTTGGGTTAGCAGAGCATAACATAGAGAACGTCTTAGCTTCTATAGCTGCTTCTTTGGCACTTGGCGTTTCATTGGAAAAATGCTATGATTCTATTAAGGATTTTAATCCATCTATCGAAGATAATCCGGGAAGGAGTAATTTTTATGTATGTGAGGATAATGACATTAAAATACTGATTGATTACGGGCACAACCCACCAGGATGGGAGAAAATTCTTGAAATGGTAGCAAAAATTGAAAAAAATAATGTGCGAGGAGTTATTGGAGTCCCTGGTGATAGAGGGGATGATATGATTCATGAAGCGGGGAGGGTTGCCGCGCGCTACCTTGATACTATAATTGTGAAAGAAGATGAAGATCCTAGAGGAAGAAATAAAGGTGAAGTAGCACAATTATTGACAAATGGCCTGGAAACAGAGCTATCTAAAGAACTGGTGACAAAAGACGAAGTTGAAGTTGAAAGGGTCCTCTGTGAAAAAGAAGCTGTTAAAAAAGCTATAGATACTGCTAAATCAGGAGATTTGGTAGTAGTGTTTTATGAAAATCTTGACAATGTTCTTGATCCCATCAACGGAAAAAACTTAAATATACGACCTGCTGGACCTGAAGATTTATAAAATAATTGAACTTAACAGAGCCAAAATAAAATTTATATTATCGTGAAAGGAAGATTTATTTGAGTGATTACATAGATGTGGTTTCCCCTGCTAAGATTAATTTATTTTTGGATGTTCTTGGAAAACGGGAGGATGGTTATCATCAAGTAGAGCTTATAATGCAAAGCTTAGACCTTAAAGATAATATAAATATTTCTGTAAATAAATTTCAGGATGAAGATATTAAAATTTATAGTAATAATCAAAACGTCCCAACTGGAGAGGGAAACCTTGCTTATAGAGCTGCAAGGCTCATGACAGAAGGTTATTATATACCTCCTTTAAAAATATATCTTGAAAAGAAAATACCTATAGAAGCAGGTCTTGCGGGTGGAAGTAGTAATGGTGCCGCAGTATTATGGGGGTTAAATGAGCTTTTCAATTTTAACCTATCTTTGGATAGACTGTGTGAACTAGGAAAAGAACTAGGAGCTGATGTTCCTTTTTGTTTGAGAGGGGGAACTATGTTAGCAACAGGTTTTGGAGAGGAGCTGACCAGACTTCCTTCAATGCCCTGGTGTTATCTTTTACTGGTAAAGCCCTCTTTTGGAGTAAGTACTGCAAAAGTATACAAAGCTTTAAACAAAGACTCTTATGATCCTTTAAAATACAATGATTTATTGATGTCAGGAAAGCTAATTAAAGCATTAGAGCAAAAATCACTTGAAAAAATTTCGGACAACCTATACAATTCTATGGAACCAACTGTTAAGTCCTGGTTTGGTCAGGTTGAAGACATAATTCAAATGCTAACTCAAAATGGGGCTCTTGCATCTTTGATGAGTGGCAGCGGCCCAACAATTTATGGTATATTTAAGGATAAAAAGCAAGCCCAAATAGTAGAAAAATTACTGAAAAACTGGGGAAGTGACATTCAGGTGTTTGTGACAACCCCCCGATATATGGGAGTAGGAAAGGAGTAGATCCTTTTGACTAAAGCTGTTATTTTGGCTGGAAGCCAAAAGTCCCCAGAAGAAACAGATGGTGATTTTTATAAAAATAAGGCATTGATAAAATTAAATGGGTACCCTATGATTACTTATATTATTAATGCTTTAAGTAAGGCAGAGGAAATCAGTGAAATAAATATAGTGGGGCCAAAAGATAGCCTCGGCCATATTCTAAAAGATTATGAAGTAAATATCTTGCCAGAGGATGGCACAGTGTTAGATAACATATTATTAGCTGCCGAAACTCTAGCTGTTAATGAAGGGGAAAGCATACTCCTTGTAACTTCGGATATTCCTTTGATTACTCCTGAAGCAATCGAAAATTTTTTATCAAAATGTGAGGGGAGCTATGATCTTTACTATCCAGTTATAGATAAAACAGAAAATGATAAAAGATTTCCTGAATTGAATAGAACTTTTGTTAAATTTAAAGAAGGACATTTTACTGGTGGGAATGTATTCTTTATAAATCCTAGAAAAGTAAAGCAGTGTTACGACAAAGTTCAAAAAATAATTTTTTTTAGAAAAAAACCTGTTAAACTTGCTATGCTTTTGGGGATTACATTTTTGTTTAGGCTTCTTACGGGGCAGTTGAGTATTTCCCAAGTTGAAAAAAAAGTATCCAATTTGTTAAACATACAAGGAAAGGCTGTTATAACACCTTATCCTGAACTTGGTACAGATGTTGATAAGGAAGAAGACTTAATGTGGATAGAGAAAAATTTTTTTAAAGAAAAAGCAACTAATTAATATAAAATTTCTGAGGGAGAGATAATTCTATGGAAAAAGAAAAAGCAAAACGTACTGATAGAATAATTTATATTACTCATGAGCTGCTTAATAATCCAGGAGAAATGATTCCTTTGTCAAAATTTGTTAATTTTTTTGGTGCAGCCAAGTCTACTATAAGTGAAGATATAGATATTGTAAGAAAAAACTTGGAGGGGTATGGGCATGGTACGGTTAAGACGATAGTTGGAAAAAGCGGGGGTATAAAATTTGTCCCGTTTTTGTCAATGGAGAATATAAATGAAACTTTAGAAGAGTTGAAAGAAAGTTTAGAGAGTAAAGAAAGGGTTTTGCCAGGAGGATATGTGTATATTGCTGATATAGTTACAAATCCTAAGCTTATGAATGGTCTCGGTAAAATAATGGCCGGAATGTTTTATGAGAAAAGTCCCGATATTATCCTTTGTATAGAAACAAAAGGTATACCTCTAGCTGTGTTTACAGCTCACTACATGGGCGCTTCTGTTGTTATCGCTAGAAGGGAAAGTAAAGTTACAGAAGGGTCATTGGTTACTATAAATTATCTGTCGGGAACCTCAAAAAGAATACAAACTATGTCACTTTCTAAAAGAACTATTGAACCAGGTTCTAAGGTGCTTATTTTGGATGATTTTATGAAAGGCGGAGGTACTATGAAAGGATTAATGGACATGGCGGAGGAGTTTAATGCCCATGTGGTTGGAAAAGGCGTATTGATGTCAACGGATGAACCATCCAATAAATTAGTAGATGATTTTTTATCCCTGGTGGTACTTGAAGAAATTGAAGCAGATTCTACAAATGTAAAAGTAAAAATCAATCCAAAGCAACTATACTCCTACAAAAACTAAAAAACATTTTACTTATATTTGATTCTGGTGCAAAAAGTCATATGAACAAAGTTTTGTTTTTAATTGTAATACATCTTGATGAGAAAGTAGGATAAATAAGGCCTGATGACAGGAGGTCATTAGCTAATTGAACTCAGGATGAGTTCTTTAATTAGGGAGCCATAAATTACAATATAACAAATAGAGGTGTTTGATCTATTATAAACATTAAAGATATCCAAAGAGCTAAAGAGGTTATATCAAAAAATGCTCACATAACACCCTTTAATTATTCTACTAACCTAAGCGAAATTACAGGTGTCAATATATTTTTTAAATTAGAATGCTTTCAAAAAACTGGATCATTTAAGTTTAGAGGAGCATACAATAAATTATTTTCTAACAAAGAAAGATTGTCAAATGGTGTTATTACCGCATCCGCCGGAAATCATGCTCAAGGGGTGGCCCTTGCTTCTAAAAAGTTAGGTATTGACTGTACCGTTGTAATGCCAGAAAGGGCTCCTTTGCCCAAAATTTCAGCTACAAGGGGTTATGGTAGCAAAATACTTCTTCAAGGGGAAGGATATGATGAAGCATTTGCAAAAGCAAATAAAATTTGTGACAAAGAGGGCAAAACTTTTATCCCTGCTTTTGATGATTATGAGGTGATTGCAGGTCAGGGAACGATTGCTCTAGAGATTTTTGAAGAAACAAATGATATAGATGTTATTTTAGTCCCTGTAGGTGGAGGGGGGCTTATCTCTGGGATAGCAACCTATATTAAAGAAAAAAACCCGAAGGTAAAAGTAGTTGGTGTGCAGACCAACAAGATCAATCCAGTAGCAAAGGGACATAAGACTAATGAAAATGCCATAAAAGAAGAGTGGGTATCAAAGCCAGATGAAGAAGTCAGGACAATAGCCGATGGAATTGCAGTCAAAAAGCCCGGTAAAAAGACTATGCCTATTATAAATAGATATGTAGATGATATGGTGAGTGTGGCAGAAGAAGACATAGCAGAAGCTATTTTGTTACTTCTTGAAAGAAATAAGATTATGGTAGAAGGTGCAGGAGCTGTTGGACTTGCGGCATTACTAAAAGGGGAACTTGAAGTAGATGGGAAAAATCTTGTGGCGGTTTTGTCAGGTGGCAATATTGACGTTAATATGATATCTAGGATAATTCAGCGGGGGCTAGCTAAAGCTGGTAGGATTACTAGAATATACACGGTTGTCTATGATAAGCCAGGGGCTTTAAAAAATATTCTAAATTTGATTTCTGATACGGGGGCAAATATTCTGTCAATCCAGCATATAAGAAAAGATCCTCGTTTATCTTTGGGCATGGTAGGGGTAGATTTTGATCTTGAGACCAGAGATGAAGAACATATAAATAAATTAATAGACTATTTAAAAACGCAAGGTTACAAAGTACAAAGAAAATAAGACGGGGCCCAAAAATTGCCAAAATACAAAACATTAAAAAGAAAGAGAATATTCAAAAAATTTTATAAAATTAAGCAGGAAATTTTATTTGTTTATAGAATTATAGAACACCGCAGAATTGAGACATAAACTTAGGAAGGTGGTGAACACTAATGTCAGTTGAAGTTACTGATGTAAGAGTCAGAAAAACATACGTCGAAGGTAAAATGAAGGCGATAGTTTCTGTAACACTTGGAGATGAATTTGTTGTACATGATGTTAGAATAATAGAAGGTAGTAAGGGGTTGTTTGTTGCTATGCCTAGTAAAAGAAGGGCAGATGGAGAGTTTAAGGATATTGCACACCCCATAACTACCCCTATGAGAAGCAAAATTCAAGACGCAGTTATAGAAGCTTATGAAAAAGAGATCAAAAATGAAGAGAAGGCTGTTATTTAATAATTTTAAGATGAAAATAAAGGAAATAAACATATTTGAAAAGGAGCGAAAGGCTCCTTTTTTTTTGCTGATTCATATAAATATGTTATAATCTTTATGGTATAATATAGCATGAAATTTATATTAGATTCTGGAGCCTTTTTGTACCAGAATCAGATTCATATTAGTATAATTAAAATTTCCTGCTAGAATGAATGGGGGATTATAGGGTGACTAAAGATTGTGCTGCGATTATACTTGCCGCAGGCAAAGGTACTAGGATGAAATCAAATACACCAAAAGTCTTACACTCTCTTTGTAATAAGCCGATGCTATGGCATGTGATTAAGTCTATAAATCCATTATCACGTGAGCAGGTTGTAGTGGTTGGGCATCAGGCAGAAAAAGTCAAGGAATTTTTAAATAAAAAATTTGATGAAACTAAAGTAATGACAGCTCTACAAGAAGAACAGTTAGGGACAGGGCATGCAGTCCTTAAAGCAAAGGAAGCTATATCAGATGTAGTGAAAGATGTTTTAATTGTTATGGGAGATACCCCCCTTCTTTTAACCGAAGAACTAAAAAATCTACTTAATTTTCATAGAGACAGTATGAATGCCTGTACTGTTTTGACAGCCAAACTTGATAACCCATCTGGATATGGAAGGATTGTTAGAAACTCTAATGGAGAAATTAATGAGATCATAGAAGATAAAGAAGCTAGTAAAGAGATAAAAGAGGTAAAAGAAATTAATACCGGGATATACTGTTTTAGAAAAGATATGCTTTTTTCTATGTTAGAAAAGTTATCTCCTTCAGAAGTTACGGGGGAATACTACCTTACTGATCTGATAAAACTTCTTAATTCAGAAAAGGAAAAAGTAGGAGCTAAAGAATTAAATGATTTTAGTTCTGTTTTGGGGATTAATGACAGAAAAGATCTAGTAGAGGCTCAAAAGATACTTCAAAAAAGAATAAATGAATTTCATATGGAAAATGGTGTTACAGTTATTGAACCAGAAAATACTATGATCGACCCGGAAGTGAGTATAGATAGTGATACTATAGTTTATCCTGGAACGTATTTGGAGAATGGCACAGTAGTAGGAGCAAACTGTATCTTGGGACCTGACACAAAAATATCTGATTCTTATTTAAAAGATAATGTGAAAGTTATACGCTCAAGCGTTAATGAATCAGTTTTGGAATCTTATGTGCAGGTAGGGCCTTATGCTCAGATTAGGCCTTATTCAAAGTTGATGGATGAGGTTAAAATTGGAGACTTTGTCGAGGTTAAAAATTCTCTCATAGGTGAAAAATCTAAAGCTTCTCACCTTTCGTATATAGGAGATGCTACTATAGGTAAAGAAGTAAATATAGGGGCAGGGACAGTTGTTGTTAATTATGATGGAAAAAATAAATATGAAACCATAATAAAAGATGGTGCTTTTATTGGATGTAATTCAAGCTTAATAGCACCTGTTAAAATTAATGAAGGAGCTTTTGTAGCTGCTGGAAGTACTATAACCGATGATGTGGAACAAGAAAGTCTCGCTATAGCTAGACAAAGGCAGGTCAATAAAAAAGGTTGGAGGAAACAAAAATAAAAGAAGTGTAGCCAGGAGGGTTAGAGATTGAGTAAAGATAAAGATGGAATAAAAATTTTTACTGGTAATGCAAATCCTGACTTAGCTGAAGAGATTGCGGACTACCTTAAAGTTGAACTAGGGAAGGGTCAAGTTGTAAGATTTAGCGATGGAGAAATTGATGTTATTATAGAAGAAAGCGTAAGGGGTTCTGATGTTTTTGTAATTCAACCGATTTGTGCTCCTGCAAATGAGAATCTAATGGAACTTCTAGTTATGCTAGATGCTCTTAAAAGAGCTTCTGCAAAAAATATTAATGTTGTTATTCCATACTATGGTTATGCTAGAAAAGATAGAAAAGCTAGAGCCAGAGATCCGATTACAGCAAAGCTAGTGGCAGATTTATTAACCACAGCAGGAGCAAACAGAATTATATCTATGGATCTTCATGCTGACCAAATCCAGGGCTTTTTTGATATTCCCGTGGATCACTTGATGGGGGGGCCTATAATAGGAAGGTATTTTAAAGAAAAAGATATGGATAATGTTGTGATTGTTTCTCCGGATATGGGAGGAGTCCCCAGAGCAAGGGCCCTTGCGGAGATTTTAGATTCTCCTATTGCTATAATTGACAAGCGTAGACCTGTGGATAATGTGGCTGAGGTTATGAATGTTGTAGGGGATGTTAAAGATAAATCAGCAATACTAATTGATGATTTAATTGACACAGCAGGGACTATAACCCTTGGGTCGGAAGCTCTTTTGCAAAAGGGAGCTAAAGAAGTATATGCCTGTTGTACACATCCTGTGTTAAGTGGACCTGCAATTGACAGGATCAAGGAATCACCTATTAAGGAAATGGTGGTAACAAATACTATCCCAATTCCTCCTGAAAAAAAATTGGACAAGATCAGCACTTTATCTGTTGCTCCTTTAATAGGGGAGGCAATATTAAGGATTCACAACAAAACTTCAGTTAGTACTCTTTTTGACTGAATTTTTACTAAAGAAATTTAATTAAATTTAAAATTATTATTTGACTTGAAAAAAAATAATGTATATACTATATTCTGATATCCTTCGAATAATATTGATTAATATTTTTGGATAAACCAAGAAAGGAGTTTATATATGGAAAGGATTGAAATTAAAGCTAGTACGAGAGGAAAGACTAAAAAGAGTGAGAGAAATAGGCTTCGAAAAGAAGGTAAGGTGCCTGCTGTTGTTTATGGGAGAGAGCTTGATAGCAGAAGTCTTGTTGTAAGTGTCAAGGATTTGAACAGGGTGCTAAACACAAAAGCAGGGGAAAACGTTTTGCTCCAATTAAATATTGAAGGTGAAGGAAACCACCCTGTGATGTTTAATGAAATTCAAAGAGACCCAATAAAGGAGTACTTCTTGCATGTAGACTTTTATGCAATAGACCTTAAAGAAAAACTAGAAGTTAGCGTGCCATTGAACATAGTTGGAGAGCCTAAAGGTACAGAAGAAGGTGGAGTAGCCCAGTATCAGATGCGCGAAATTGAGCTTAGCTGTCTACCTACTAACATACCTGATAGTATTGATGTTGATGTGAGTGAAGTTGATATTAACGAAAGCTTAAGCGCTCGTGATCTGCCTCTCCCAGAAGGTTCAGAACTTGTTACAGACCCAGATGAGACTATTATGTCCGTTGTAGTACCGACGGAAGAACCTGCAGAAGAGCCTGAAGAAGAAGGCGAAGAAGGTGAAGAAGGCGAAGAATTAAAAGAAGGTGAAGAAGCACAAGAAGAAAGTGAAGAAGAATCAGAAGAATAAACTACTTGTCTCTCGTACTGTCTTTAGAAGAACTGACTTTTGAAAGGATGGTATGAGAGACAATTAAACTTGTTATATTGTAAATTGTAATTAAATAGGTTCGATAAATAGGCGTGATCTTATATTAAGATGACGTCTTATATTTTTGATGGAGGGATAAATGTGAATCTTATTGTAGGGCTTGGAAATCCCGGGGTAAAATATAAAGAAACTCGCCATAATGTTGGATTTATGGTAGTTGAGGAAGTTGCTAAAAGAAATGAAGAGAAGATAGATCAGAGTAAATATAAGTCCATATATGGGCAGGTTTTAATAGAAAATGAAAAAGCATTTCTTATAAAACCTATGACATACATGAATAAAAGTGGTGAATCTCTGATACAGTGGAAAAACTTTTACAAAATAGAAAACAAAAATATTCTTGTGATTTACGATGACATGGATATGGAAGAAGGAAAAATAAAAATTAAGCCACAAGGTGGTGCAGGGGGACATAGGGGACTGGCCTCTATTATCAATTGTCTTGGAAGTGAACAGATACCTAGATTAAAAATTGGCATTGGAAAACCAAAACCCCCCATACAACCATCGGATTATGTACTTCAAAAGTTTAATGATGAGGAGCTTGAAGTGATAAAACAAGTGATCGGTCAGGCGGCAAGGGCAGCAGAAGAGTTTTGTTATAAGCCCTTAGAGGATATCATGACAAAATATAACAGCTATTGATTATTTTAAAAAAGTATAAAATATGCACCCATTATCACCAGCAATACTCCTCCTACAAGCTCTCCTTTGTTTTTTATGTATTTGGTTAACTGCCCACCAAGTAAAAGTCCAACTGCTGTCATAATAAAGGCTATACCACCAAAAATTAAAGCTATTAAAATAGAAGCTGCACCTGCAAGGCCAAGGGTTAAGCCAACTGTTAAGGCATCAATACTAACTGTAACAGCAAAAACTAGCAAACCGGTACCTCTGGTTAGATCAAATTTTGATGCTTTATCCTGTCCTTCCTGATATTGCACTATCATTTTGTAGCCTAAAAAAATTAATATAGCACCTGCAATAAAATCGCCAATCTCTTCTAAAAAGCCGGCTAAAAAGCTGCCCAAATAAATACCAATTAACGGCATTATTACGTGAAAAGCTCCTATCAATAATGCAATTTTTCCTATCCGTTGCAGTCTAAGAGTTTTGGTAGTCCCTACACCAAGAGATACGGAGAAGGCATCTGATGCAACGGCCACTGCTACCATAGTCATTATAAGTAAATTTGGCATGATTACCTCCTATAGTTTATAAATTTGATTCATCAAAATATTATAACCTAAAATATAAAATAAAAACAGGTAAATATAAATTGTTAAAAAGAGCTAGTATACTTATATAGTAAATTTTTTATAATAAAATATAAAAAAGATAAATGGGTGAAAAAATGGCTTTATTTGCGGGATTGTTGGCAGGGATGTGTGCTTTCTTGTATAATTTATTTGTTACATCTTTTTATAAAGACTCTGAATTTTATAAGATTGTATTTTCCCCAGTTGTTGAAGAGTTGACTAAAACTAGTGGGGCAGTGCTATTAGATGCAAATTTAATTTTAACCCATAGTGTTTTTGGGGTTATAGAATTTTTTTTTGATGTATATTACAACAAAAGTTCAGTTGAAACTGGAATTTTTGCTATTGCTTTTCACACTATATTTGGTACGGTTACTTTGATAGTGAAATTTTATACTGGCTATTTATCTCTAGGTATTTTACTTGCAATTTCACTCCATTTAACCATGAATTATATTATATATAAAAAGGCCCGGTAGATTTGGTCGTTATGTTGGAGGGATTACTATTACTGGATTGATCGATATTCTTAAAAAAGATGAGGTTTTTTACAGAATAAGTGATAATGTATTAAAAGATAAAAACCAGCTAATTACTGGTATATCAGAAAGCCAGAAAAGTCTATTTATTTCAACTTTGTATCAACATTATAAAAAAAAGATTTTGGTACTAACTCAAGACAACTATGAAGCAGAAAAAATATATACTGATCTAAGCAATTGGTTAGATAAGGATGAATTATTTCTTTATCCGGGTCATTCTGTGCTTCCTTTTGAGATGATAGGACACAGCAAAGATGTAGAATATGAGAGAGCAAAATTTTTTCACTGTCTCTTTTCTAAAAAGCCTTATGTAGTAGTGATATCGGTAAAAGCTTTTTGTGAGAAATTGCCCCCTAAAGAAGTTGTTGAAAGGAATATAGTTAATGTAAAAAGCGGCGAAAATGTAGAAATGGATGAGTTGTTAAAGCGCCTTGTTAGTTTGGGTTATGAAAAGGTGCAAATGGTTGAAGCTCCAGGACAGTTTAGCAGCAGGGGTGGCATAATAGATGTTTTTTCTATGGCTGAAGATTATCCTGTAAGGCTGGAACTTTTTGATGATGAAATAGAATCTTTAAGATATTTTGATGTAAAAACTCAAAGATCCGTTGATGAATTAAGTGAAATATTGATTCCCCCCAAAAATTATCTGGTGTTAGAAAAAAGCCTGATTGAAAAAGGTTCTAAAGCTATACAAAAGGAACTTAAAAATATTTCTGCTAAATTAACTAAAAAAGGGAAAAATTATGAGGCAAACAACTTAAAAGATAGGGTTAATCAGGAATTAGAATTTATCAAACAGGGGCTATATGTTTCTGGATCACAAAGATATATTAACTTCTTTTATGATAACATAGATGATTTTTTGGGTTTAATATCAGATGATACTCTTATATGGCTAGATGAAGCTAATCGCTTGAAAGAAAGTTATGAGTTTTTGGAGCACCAGATCGAAGAAGTATCTTCTTCTCTTTTGCAGGAAGGTAAGATACTTCCTTCCGAGAGTGACTTGTTTTTCAGACTAGAAGATATTATTAGTCCGTGTAAGAATCCTGTTATATTTTCACAAGGGCTAAAGCGTGAAGTTCCTTTCAAAAAGCCTATAAGTATAGAAACCCTGTCAAGCAAGCCGATGACAAGCTTTCAAGGAAATTGGGAGCTTTTTATCGGAGAGTTAAAACAATGGACCTATGATAAATATAAGATAATAATTCTTGCACCAAATGAAGAAAGGGTTAAAGCTTTAATAGAAAATTTAACAGCAGAAAGTATTAATGCTAGATTTGTAAAAGATTTTTCTGAGAGTATTGAGAGTATTGATGATAAGTCAGAGGTTTTGGTGACGGTAGGACAATTGAATAAAGGCTTTGCCTACCAAAATGCAGGCCTTGTTATTGTCAGTTATAAAGATATTTTTGGGGACAAGAAAAAAACCAGGATTAAAAGAGAAAAGAAACGTGAGGATACAATTAAGCTTTCTGACTACAGAGAGCTTAATGTAGGGGATTATGTAGTTCATGAACAGCATGGAATTGGTGAATACTTGGGGGTTAGTACCCTTGAAGTTAATGGACTTTTTAAGGATTACCTACACATAAAATATGCGGGAAATGATAAATTATATATTCCAACCGATCAGATCCACGAAATAGAAAAGTTTGTAGGAGGAGAAGGGAAGAAACCAAAGCTTTCCTCCCTTGGAGGAGGAGAATGGAATAAAGTTAAGAAAAAGGTGAAAAAGTCAGTTCATGATCTTGCAAAAGAACTTTTAGACCTTTATGCCAAGAGAAATGCCCAAAAAGGTTATGCATTTAGCCCGGATACTCCCTGGCAAAAAGAATTTGAAGATTATTTTCCTTATGAATTAACCCCTGATCAAAAGAAAGCGATTGAAGAAGTGAAAAATGATATGGAAAAAGAAAAAGTGATGGATAGGCTGTTGTGTGGAGATGTAGGTTATGGTAAGACAGAGGTGGCAATGAGAGCAGCGTTTAAGGCAATTATGGACGGCAAACAGGTGGCTATGTTAGTTCCAACCACTATTCTCGGAGAGCAGCATTATAAGACCTTTATAGAAAGATTTAATCCCTTTCCTGTTGATATCAGGGTTCTTTCTAGATTTAGCACCCTAGCTGAAGAAAAAGAAATTTTTGAAGGGATTAAAGAAGGCAAAATAGATATATTAATAGGGACTCATAAACTGCTGAATGAAAAAGTTAAATTTAAGGACCTGGGTTTATTAATAATAGATGAAGAACAGCGGTTTGGTGTCAAACATAAAGAACGGATAAAAATGCTAAGAAAAAATGTAGATGTCCTTACAATGACTGCAACTCCAATTCCAAGAACTCTTCATATGTCTCTTGTTAGTGTAAGAGACTTAAGTGTAATTGAGACACCGCCACAGGGAAGATTCCCGGTACAGACTTATGTTATGGAGTATTCCCCACAGCTAATAAGAGAAGCTATTAGAAGGGAACTTAATAGAGATGGACAGGTTTATGTAGTTTATAATAGAGTGCAGGGGATTAATAAAATTGCAAAAGAAGTTATGGAACTAGTCCCAGAAGCAAATATAACAGTAGCTCATGGTCAGATGGCTGAAAGAAAACTAGAAAAAGTGATGCTTGATTTTTTAGAAAAGGAATACGATGTTTTGGTATCAACATCAATTGTGGAGGCAGGACTTGATATTCAAAATGTAAATACAATAATTATTTTTGACGCTGATAGAATGGGATTATCTCAGCTTTATCAGCTTCGCGGAAGAGTAGGAAGAAGTGACAAAATGGCGTATGCTTATCTGACATATCGAAAAGACAAAGTTCTAACAAAAGAAGCTGAAAAACGTCTTCAAGCTATAAAAGAATTCACAGAGCTTGGTTCTGGCTTTAAGCTAGCTTTAAGGGATCTAGAGATAAGAGGTGCTGGGAATATCTTAGGTCCAGAGCAGCATGGTTTCATAATGGCCGTAGGATTTGATATGTACTGTAAAATGTTAGAAGACGCAGTAAAAAATATTAGAGGTGAATCTGAAGAAGATACCCAAGAAACAAAGACTCAAACAACTCCACAAGTAGAACTGAATTTAAATGCTTATCTTCCTTTTGATTATATTCCAGACCACGGTCAAAAGATAGATATCTACCAAAAGGTCAGTAAGATTGAAAGTTTAAAAGAAAATGAAGATCTTTATGAAGAGTTAAAAGATCGCTTTGGTCCACCGCCACAGCCGGCTTTAAATTTGCTTGATGTGGCAGCAATAAAAATAAAAGCAAAAAGTTGTGGGATAGGCTCTATTAGGGAAGAAGATAGCATTATTTTACTTGAGTTTAATTCAATGGAAAATATAAAAGGTCAAAAACTACTTATGCTTACAGAAAAGTTCAGGGATCGTTTGACAGTTTCTTATTCTGATGTATTGATACTAAAACTAAACAAAAAAGGACTCAGCGAAGATAAAATCTTAAAAATATTAAAAGAATTGCTTGATTCTCTATCAAAACTGAGAATGGACGAAGTAAAAAGCAGTTAAATCAGGATATAAAAGGTAGTGTATAAAATCTATTCTTCTAATAAATACTAACACTACAAAGCATAACCAAATGAGGAATGTCAGTTAAAAAGGAGGTAGGGAACATTGAAAGCAACGGGTATAGTTAGAAGAATAGATGACCTAGGTAGAGTTGTAATACCTAAAGAAATAAGAAGAACTCTTAGGATAAGAGAGGGGGACCCGCTGGAGATATTTGTTGATAGAGAAGGCGAAGTAATATTAAAGAAGTATTCTCCTATTGGAGAGTTAGGCGAATTTGCTCAGGAATATGCGGATGCTATTTATGAATCGGTAGAACATATTGTGTGTATATCTGATCGTGATATGATAATTGCAGCAGCAGGTGCCCCAAAAAAAGAATTTCAAAATCGTGCTGTATCTCCGGCAGTAGAGAGGGTTATGGATGATAGGCAGGCAATAATAATCAACGATCCAAGCGAACATCCTTATTATAAAAGTGCTGATGAAGAAGTGTTTACCAAATTTCAAGCTGAAGTAATATCTCCAATTGTTGCACAAGGTGATGCCATCGGGGCAGTTATTATTGGAAGTAAAGAGAAAAATGTAGAAATGGGAGATCTAGAATTTAAAATTGCCCAAACGGCGGCAGGATTTTTGGCAAAACAAATGGAACAATAACAGGGAGCGTCAAACGCTCCCCTTTTTCTTTAGTTAAACTCATCGGCGAATTCGTTTAGTAATTACATCGGCGTCATTAGGCCTTATTTATCCTGCTTTCTCATCAAGATGTATTGCAATTAAAAACAAAACTTTGTTCATATGACTTTTTGTACCAGAATCATAAATAACTAAAAATAAAAGAAGAAAGGGGGTTAAAGCCGTTACAAGATGTTTGGAGATTAACTTTGAAGAAATCTGGCTAATATATTGTCAAAATCCTTTAGAAGACTGCTTAACGCTAAAACATTATGAAATATTAAAAGAAAAAGAAAGTATTATTTCTTGTACCCCAGGGATTGATAAGAACTTTTTTGCAGAAGAAAGTTTAGAAATTACCCAAGTGGACTCTAAAGAATCACTTAATAAAGTATTAAAAAATTATAAAGGATCAAAATTTATCTTTTTGATTAATGAAAAAGATAAGCTTTTTTTGGACATGTATTTGATATCTTTAATTAGAAACAAAGATGTCTTGATAAAAAAAGAAAAATTGTATGATCTGCAAAATGAAAGTAACTTGTTAACCTTGATGGATATTATGAGAGTTCTTCGGGGTGATAATGGCTGTCCTTGGGATAAAAAACAAAGCCATGAGTCTTTAAAACCTTACGTTATTGAAGAAGCTTACGAAGTTGTGGAAGCTGTTGATAGAAACTCTATGGAAAATCTGTGCGAGGAACTAGGGGACTTATTGTTACAAGTTGTATTTCATGCGGCCTTAGCTGAAGAAAAAGAAGAATTTTATATAAGCGATGTTATACAAGGCATTGAAGAAAAAATGATAAGACGCCATCCGCATGTATTTGGAGATGTTAATATTGAAAGTGTAAGCCAGGTAAACGAGAACTGGGATAAAATTAAACAAAAAGAAAAGAAAGAAGCGAATAATAAATCAAAAATACTAAAAGATCCGAAACATTTGCCTGGGCTATTAAGAGCTGAAAAGATTCAATCTCAAGCGAAAGATGTAGGTTTTGATTGGGAAAGTAAAGAAGGTGCTTTAGAAAAAATGAAAGAAGAACTTAAAGAATTAGAGAATGCATATAAGGGAAATATTCGGGAAAAAATAGAAGAAGAACTTGGAGACCTTTTATTTTCTGTGGTAAACGTTGCCAGATTTATGAATGTTTCACCAGAACTATCTTTACAAAAGACTATCGAAAAATTTTATCGTCGATTTTCATACATTGAAGAAAATATTAAAAAACAAAATCTAAAATTCGATGAATGTGAACTTGAAGATTTAGACAAACTTTGGGAAAAGGCAAAAAAATCGGGTTTTTAAGCATTTTTTAAAATAAAATAGCAGGAATTTACTGATATATTTAGAATTAACCAATACGTAAAACAATATTTTCAGTTAAGTCTTTGTTTGGAAGGGCTTTGGAGGATATAATTTTAATAAATTAGGAGGGGTTTGATCTTATGAACAAATCAGAATTAATTGAAAAGGTTGCTCAAGAAGCAGGATTGACGAAAAAAGACACTGAAAAGGCAGTAAACAAAGTTTTTGATGTTATTTCTGAGGAGTTAGCTAAAGGAGAAAAAGTTCAGCTTATTGGTTTTGGCACATTTGAAACTAGGGAAAGAGCCGCTAGAGAAGGGCGTAATCCATCTACAGGAGAGGTTATTCAAATAGAAGCAACAAGAATACCCGCCTTTAAAGCAGGAAAGTCACTCAAAGAAAAAGTTAAAAAGTAGAATAAAAAAGTAGAATGATAATGTGGAGTAATGATGTATGATTAAAAGAAATTAGGCAAGGCCTAGTTTCTTTTTTTTTAGTATATTTTTCCCCCAGTATCAAATAATAAACTTAAAAGACTCAGTTGGGGGGTATAAATTGATGGTTAAGAGAAAAACTATGCTTTGTTTTGTATTGATTACAATTTTAAGTCTTCCTTTATTTATTGGATGTGAAAGTGTGCCAAAGGATGATGAAGAGGGAGCAAAACCTGAAATACCTGAACCTATTTCAGATGGTGAAGGAGAAGAACCTACTTTGGCAGTTTATTTTCATGAGGAAGAGGAAATAGAAGAAATGGAATTTGAAGAGTATATCAAAGGAGTTGTAGCCGGTGAAATGGAGCCTGATTGGCCAGAAGATGCTCTTGCAGCCCAGGCGATAATAGCAAGATCATTTACCCTTCACAAAATTGACAATGAGGGCGGCTTAGAAGATAGGGATGCACATGCATCAACTGATATTGAAGAATTTCAGGCCTATAGCGAAGAAGATATCACAGAACAGGTGGAAAATGCTGTTGATGATACAAGAGGTGTGGTAGCTACACATGACAACGAATATATTCAAGCCTGGTTCCATGCTTTTGCTGGACCGAGAACTGCTCTTGCAACAGAAGGGTTGGATTTTGAAGATGAAAATCCTCCATATATACAGATAGTTGAAAGCCAGGGGGATGAAATAATACCAGAAGAAGAGGGAGAGTGGGAACTAGAACTTCAGAACGAAGAAATTATTGAAGCAGCTTCAGAAGCCGGAGCAGAAGTCCAAGAAGATAATTTGGAAATGGAAATTGCTGAAGAAGGCCCATCAGGTAGAGCGACAGTTCTAGAAATAGGCGAACAAGAAGTTTCGGCACCTGACTTCAGATTAGCAGTAGGAAGCGAAGAGATGAGATCGACATATATTGAAGAATTAGAAAATAATGATGACGGTGTAAGGCTTGAGGGTGAAGGCTTTGGTCATGGAGTAGGGATGTGTCAGTGGGGAGCCAAAAAGTTAGCGCAAGACGGTGATGAACCAGAGGATATAATGAGATATTTTTATGAAGATATAGAAATCAGCAAAATATGGGACTAACTGGCAAAAAAGGCGTGCAAAAATGTACGCCTTTTTTAATGCCTAATATGTCATAAACCTAAAGGTTGATAAATAGAATTTAGATAAAAGTGTACAAAATTTAAAAAAGGGGGAAGTAATAATGGAAGAAAGGCTAGAAAAGAGTGAAGGACACAAATTAATTATAAATAACAGACAATTTAGCGAAATCACAGGGGTGCTACATGTTGATAGCTTTGATGATGAAGAAATTGTAGTTGAAACAGAGCTTGGACTATTAGCCTTAAAAGGAGAAGAACTAGATATAAAAGAACTAAACTTAGATGAAAAAGTATTAACTGTTGAAGGGATCATACTTGAAGTTAGTTACTCTGAAGAGAGTGGACAAAGAGGGGTGAAAGATAAGAGTAAAAGTTTGCTTGGAAAAATATTTAGATAGTTAATAGGCTCTTTAAGGAGAATTAAACCTATGGGTTTTTTATATGAGCAGTTGTTTACCTTTTCCGTATCTATTGTTTACGGGATTTTTGTGGGTGTGATTTTTGATTTTTATCGGACTTTGAGGGGAAAGAAGAAGATAAATAGGATTTTATCAGATGTATTAGATTTATTAATATGGCTTGTTATTACGGTTATTTTTATTTTTGTATTACTGTCAAGTAACTGGGGCGAAGTCAGGGCTTATGTTTTTATGGGTCTTGTAATGGGTGTGTTAATTTATTATTCTTTTTTTTCGTCTTTTATTACAGAAGGCTATCGTAATCTTTTTTCTTTGATTAAAAAGCTATTTAATTTAATCTTAAAATATATTATTGTGGCTCTTGGTTTTTTTAGTGTCCCCGTATTATTTTTTCTAAAAATGATAAAAAAATTGTGTGATTTGTTATTAAAGCTGGCAAATAGATTAAAAAAATTAATTAAAAGAAATAATTAGCAGGAATAAAAAGTTTTTTCAGAGAAAATATAACAACAAGGCAGGTTTATGCATTAAAATAAGATTATGTCTAGTGGGGGCGCTATATCATGACAGCAAAGAGTAAAAATAATATCAAAGTGAAATCGAGTGTTTTTAGGGCTATAATATTAATACTTACTGTGTATTTTGTTTATTTATTCTATACTCAGACCGTTAATCACGTAGATCTAATCAGTAAGAAAGACGAAATAGAGAAAGATATCAAGGAAATAAAATCAGAGATAGACGAGTTGGAAACAAAAATTTATAAATTAGATGATAAAGAACAGGTGGAGTTACTAGCAAGAGAAAGGCTAAGGTTAATTGGTTCAGATGAAATTTTGATAAATGTGAGAGAACACATGTCTGAAGAAGGAAAATCTGATTGATGGGACATAATGGTTTCTTGACGTGGTTTTTATAGTACGATATAATTAGATAAAGAATTTTTGAGGGAGGAATATTAACAGTTATGACGTTGAAAGTAGGCGGAGTAGTGGAAGGTGTCGTTAAAGGTATTACAAATTTTGGTGCTTTTGTAGAACTTCCAGGAGGACAGACAGGACTTGTACACATCTCGGAAGTAGCTGACACTTATGTTAAAGATATTCGTAAATATCTTAACGAAGAAGACAAAGTCAGAGTGAAGGTTCTAAGTATTGACGGGAAAAAAATTGGTTTATCAATTAGAAAAGTTAAAGAGAACAAAGAAAAACTTGTTTCTTTTGAAGACAAGTTGGCCAAGTTTTTAAAAGAAAGTGATGAGAAGCAAAAGGATATCAAGAAAAATGTAGAGTCTAAAAGAGGAGATAGAGACTCGAATGCGTTTTAACGTAACTATATAAAAAACTAATTTAAATAAAATATGAAAAAAAGTCCAAAAGCGCTTAAACAGCGCTTTTTTTATATTATGTGCTAGTTTTTGACATTATTATGGGGGTGATTATTATTATAAATAACACTGTGGCTGTGATAGATATTGGAAGTAATTCTATTAGGTTAATGATTGCCAAAATAGAAGGACAAAGTATTAAAGAATTAGTTAAAGAATTAGAAACGACAAGGATGGGAGAAGGATTAGGGAAAAGTGGATACATAAAACCAGATGCAACCTATAAAAGCTTAAGTGTACTTTCTCATTATCTAGATTTAATTGAAAATTATGGTGCTAAACTATGTAGTGTTATAGGAACAAGTGCTTTGCGGGAAGCAAGTAACTCAAAGGATTTCTTGAAGAAAGTAAAGCATAAATTGGGGATTGAAGTTGAAGTTATAAGTGGTACAAAAGAAGCTTTGTTAAGTGCCAAAGGTGCTTTGTATGACAAAACCCCCGAAAAATATTTAGTGTTTGACCTGGGTGGAGGAAGCCTTGAGCTAATAAATAAGGATGTAGAACTTGTTAAGAGTATTCAAATCGGCGCTGTTAAGATGTATGAGAAGTTTAGTGATTATACTGGTTATGTGGATCTAGACAAAATATATAATGAAGTAATGAAAGTTTTGGAAACTAATATTGAATATAATAAACTAGGGTTAGGTAGCAAAGAATATTTAGTGGGAGTAGGGGGCACGGCAACAACGTTTGCAATGCTTGACCAAAAATTAATACAGTACGATCATAATAAAATTCAGGAGTATTATATTAGCAATGAAAGGATATCTGAAATTACTTTAAGATTAAATAATCTTAGCTTAGAGGAAAGAAAAAAAGTAGCAGGTATGCCTAAAAACAGAGAGGATATTATTGTTTCTGGAGGAGGAGTGCTTTGGGCTTTGTTAGACTATCTATCATATGATGGTTATTATGCTAGTGATAGAGACCTGTTATACGGCATGATATTTGAAGAAATTTCAAGAAGGTTAAATACTTGACTTTGGTTAAAAAATCGGTTACAATGCATTAGCAGTAAAAAAACTTTCATCGCGGGGTGGAGCAGTCTGGCAGCTCGTCGGGCTCATAACCCGGAGGTCGCAGGTTCAAATCCTGCCCCCGCAACCAATTTAAAATATAAAAAGTCAATTAATTAAAAAAATAAAAAAAGACATAAAAAAAGAACAAATTATTTGTTCTTTTTTTATGTCTTTTTTTATTTTCGACACCAACTCGATTAAGTCAAGGACAAATTAAATCTTTTTAAAAAACTTTCGGGGCTAATATGTCGATAAAAAATTTTTTCAGGTTAAATAATTAGACAGACTTTTTTTTGATATAGCTATATAATATGCCCTACCAAATTTAAAAATTAAAGAGTAATAAAGTGCCATAATAAACTTAAAGGAGTGGATAGCTATGTCATTTAGGACGCAATCGTTAAAACCGTATCGAAGAATGTATGAACCTGAAAAAGAAGAAAAGAATAGAAGTGAACTAAAGGATAAGCTCGGTGCAAATAGTGGAAAACAGTTTGAACTTTTAAAACTATACTTAAAAGACTCAATATCCTGGTTTTATGTTTTAGGCGGGTTTTTCCTTGCCCAAAGTACACTTATTGAGGGGATCTTTCCGTTTGCTATAGCATTGGTGATTGCCCTTAAAAAAGAAAATTCTAAGTATTTTCTTCCAGGATTTTTAGGTTGCTTTGTAGGAGAGGTGATAAGGTCAGGTGTCTTTGGACTACTTACAATGACAGCTATAATTTCATCCTTAATATTGATTGATTATTTACAGGACAAGCTCAAATTTAAAAATGTAAACTGGTGGGTTGGTGTAGCTTTATTATATGCAGGTATTAATCTAGTTCCTTTAATGCCTGGAGGTATTAATAATTACCAACTTTATAGATCTATGTTTGACGCCTGCTTAATGTTGATAACGAGTGTTATATTTTGCCAGTCTATTGCTCAAATCGAGGTGCAAAAATGGCCTAAATCTAACAAAAAAGAAGAAGTAATACCACTTTCTTTTATGTTTGTGTTGATAATTTTAGGTATGGAAAGTTTGATTGTTGTAGGGCTTAGCTTACAGCACATTTTTATAAACATAATAGTTTTGATCTTTGGTTATATAGCGGGAGGAGGAATAGGGGCTGCTTCAGGAGCGATCTTAGGAAGTGCTCTAGTGTTTTCTAATCCCAATCCTGCTTTTATAGGTGCACTTACCCTTGGTGGCTTCTTGGGGGGAGTTTTTAATGATTTCAAAAAGCCGGGAGCTATTTTGGGCTTTTTGATAGGGGCTAGCATTATGACTTTTTATTTAAGTAGGCCATTTGAAATTATAGGAGCATTTCAAGAGCTAGCTATAGCAGCTATAGTATTTATGTTATTACCTTCAAAATTTATAGAATACACTAAAATGTTCTTTCCTTTGAATAATGATGACCTTGATGAGAAAAGGCATTTAAGTGAAATGTTAAGTAAAAGAACAGATGAGCTTTCTTTAATATTTGATGAGTTGTCTAGTACTTTTAATGAAGCTAGCGATATGCAAGCTGAGACTAGAGTAGAGATAGAAATGTTTATGGAAAAAGCTGCAAATAATATTTGCCTTGGTTGTAAAAAATATAAAAACTGCTGGGAAAATAACTTCTTTTCTATTTATAGAGGAATGGTAGAGACTTTGAGTAATATAGAAAATAAAAATGATGGAGATATGATAGAAGATAAAGACCTATCCCCTCATTTAATTAAGCATTGCCTTAGGCCATCTGCTTTAAAATATAAGCTAAAAACCATATATGATATATTTAAAGTTGAGGTATTTTGGCAAAGAAAAGTGAGTGAAAATCAGGAATTTGTTGCAGAGCAGCTTAAAGGGATAAGTGATATAATGGGTAAAATCTCTTGTGAGCTAGAACGTGAACTGAAAGGTGAAGAGGAAATAGAGTCTAAACTGATTAAAAAACTGGTTGCAAACAAAGTACCTGTACAAGCAATTGAAACCAATAAACTAGGAAATGGAAGGTTGTGTGTTAATGTCAAATTAAAAGAGTGTAGTGAAAAAGACTTGTGTGATAGACATGTAAACCAGTATGTTTCAGAAATATTAGGTGAAAAAATGATGGTAGTTAGAAATAGCTGCTTTTATAGAGCTGAAGAAGGGGCATGCAGTTTTACCCTTAGTCCCTTTAAAGCGTATAATATTATAACGGGTGTATGCCAGATTAATGACAAAAATGAACAAACATGTGGTGATAGTTACTTATCTCGCCAGCTAAAATCTGGGCAGCATTTGCTTTTGTTAAGTGATGGTATGGGCAAAGGAGAAAAAGCGAAAAAGGATAGCGAAGCAGCAATTAAATTACTCGAAAGACTTTTGAATTCGGGTTTTGATCGTAACCTTGTAATAAAAAATGTTAACTCTATCCTAAATCTTAGAAATAAAAAAGAGTCTTTTGCTACCATGGATATGGTATTAGTTGACATGTTAACTGGCGAAGGTGAATTTTATAAAGCGGGAGCTATGCCGACGTATATAATTAGAGAAAACGAAATACAGAAAGTAGAAGGAGAGTCTTTGCCAGCTGGTATATTAAATAACTTAGAACCGACGATTAGTAGGGTTAAACTAACAGAAGAGGATGTACTTGTTATGGTAAGTGATGGTGTCTTCTCTTTAGAAGATAACGAAATAGAAAAGGATTGGCTAGAAAAAGAACTAAATAACCTTAAAGACTCACCCCCCCAGGTGCTAGCTGATGAACTCTTAAGTAAGGTGGTAAGAAGGCATTATGGAGAGGTAAGTGATGATGTCACTATAATGGTAAGTAAAGTAAAAAAGAACTTTAGGCTTAAAACGGGAGTCGAAATTTTATAGTTGTATTGTAAGTGTTAGGTTGGGGTATAATTTTGTATATATTTAATATTAATATTTGCAGGATTTATTTTAATGTTGGAGAATAGACTAAAGACAAAAATAATAAAGATTACCAGGTGGCTATTGATTTATGAAAGATGAGTTTTTGGACCAAGTTAAGTATGTGATTGAAGATTTAAACTTAATACCTGAAAAATCAAAAGTTATAGTGGCGGTTTCAGGAGGGCCGGACTCGGTTGCCCTCCTTTGTGTGTTAAATCAGTTAAAAAAAGAATTAAATTTTAGCCTTCATGTGGCTCACTTAAACCATGGCTTTAGAGAAGAAACTGCTAAGGAAGATGCAGACTTTGTGAAAGGCTTATCCAACAGATTAGATGTTCCATGTACAATAAAAAAGTGGAATGTAAAACATTATGTCAAAAAGAAAAAAGTGTCACCTCAGCAGGGTGCAAGGACGCTTAGATATAGGTTCTTGGCCAGGGTAGCAGAGAAAGAAGGGGCTAACTTATTGGCATTTGGACATAATAAAAATGACCAGGTTGAAACGTTTTTCATGCGATTATTAAGGGGAAGCAGTCTTGAAGGACTAAGTGGTATTCCTATAAAAAGAAAATTAGAAGAGGAAGAGGTTTATAATCTTAATAAGAACATACACATTATTAGGCCCCTTTTGTATGTGGAACGGGAAAAAATTGAGAAGTACTTGCAAAACTTAAATCAATCGTTTAAGATTGATCCAACAAATGAAGAATCTTTATATTTGAGAAATAAACTTAGAATAGAGATACTGCCTCAGCTAGAAAAAATTAATCCTAATTTAAAAAGCCTGATCTTTAAGACAGCAGAGGGCTTATCAGTTGATAGTGATTATTTAATGATTCAATCAAATGAACTATACCATAAAGCTAGGCTTGACTCTAGAAAAGGTCTTGTTAGATTAAATACGGCTTTTTTAAAAGATGAACACACGGCTTTGGTCAGTAGAGTTTTGAAAAAGGCTGCAAAAATTGCCTCGGGTAAAGAAATAGAAAAAAAACATATTAATTATATTCAAGGAGTAATTTATAAAAAAGAAAATCAAATTATTTTACCTGGGAAGATTAAAGTATATCTAAAGAAAAATGTATTAACTTTTGTTACATTAAAGAATAAACTTGAGCAAGATTATTATGAAAAAAAATTAAATGTTCCTGGAATTACTTGCTTTGAGCCTTTAGATTGCTGTATAAAAGCTGAAATTAAAGATAAGGACAGAGCCATCACAGAAGAATTTATTGAAAAACCTCAGGAGGCTTTTTTGGATTATGATAAAATAGATAAGGGAAATATTATCGTTAGAACTCGCTTGAAAGGTGATGAATTTTATCCGTTAGGAATGAACCACGCCAAAAAATTAAAAGATTTTTTTATAGATATCAAGGTCTCAAAAGAAGAGCGAGATATTACTCCTATTGTTGCCTCAAAAGGCGAAATTGTATGGGTTTGTCCTTTTAGGATAAGTGAAAGGTTCAGAGTAACTCCAGAAACTAAAAGAATATTGCACCTAAAATTAGTTAACAAAACCGGGGAGGAGGTCTATAAATAATGGCCAGAACAGAAAAACTTGAAGAGTTAATAAGTAATGACGAAATCCAGGATAGAGCAAAAGAGTTAGCCGAAGAGATAGAAAGGGATTATCAAGGTAGAGAGATAGTGATTGTCTGTGTTCTTAAGGGTGCCTTTATTTTTACTGCAGACTTGATTAGATACCTGTCCCTTCCCTCGCAAGTAGAGTTTCTTGCAGTGTCTAGTTATGGTTCTTCAACAAAATCAAGCGGTGTAATAAAGATAATCAAAGATTTAGATGTAAATATTCAAGGAAAAGATGTACTTTTAGTTGAAGATATAGTAGATACAGGCCTTACCTTGAATTATTTGAAAGAGAACCTAAAGTCTAGAGGGCCTGAATCACTAAAAATATGCACACTACTTGACAAACCTGATAGGAGAGAAGTTGATATACATGCAGATTATGTAGGTTTTGTTATAGATGATTATTTTGTGGTAGGATATGGGTTAGATTATGGTGAAAACTATAGAAATCTGAGAGGTGTTAATTTATTACCAGAAGAATATATCTAAATTTTTAGGTGCCTTGGTTTATTAATTTAGTTGATTGATTAATGCTGTTATGGTAAAATTAGCGAAGTGTCACCGGGAAGAGAGGAGGGCTCTTTTTGAATCGTTTTACAAGGCAAGCTATTTTGTACTTGTTGATATTAATGATAGTTGTTGGGGTTTTCCAACAACTAAATCAACCAAATGATGAAAGGGAAAAAATTTTATATACGCAGTTCCTAGAACATGTTGAAGAGGATAGGGTTAACAAAGTAGATATTACCGAGCAGGAGATAGAAGGAGAACTGGCTGATGGGACTGAATTTCGAACTGTTGATCCAGGAGATCCGGAGCTGGTATCTATATTGAAGGCTAAGGATATAGAGATTGAAGGACATATAGAAGAAGGGCCACCTTGGTGGGCTTCTATGTTCACTTACATTATACCCTTCTTGCTTTTGATTGGGATATTTTTCTTCTTCATGCAGCAGTCGCAAGGTGGCGGAAGCAAGATGATGAATTTTGGAAAGAGTAAAGCAAAACTGCATGAGGGTGAAACTCGGAAAAAAGTTACCTTCAAAGATGTAGCAGGAGCTAATGAAGAAGAAGATGAACTGGCAGAAGTTGTTGAATTTTTGAAAGAACCACAAAAATTTATCGAACTAGGAGCTAGAATTCCGAAAGGGGTGCTTCTAGTAGGGCCCCCGGGAACCGGGAAAACCCTGCTTGCCAGGGCAATCGCTGGGGAGGCTGATGTTCCGTTTTTTAGTATCAGTGGCTCTGATTTTGTGGAGATGTTTGTCGGTGTAGGTGCATCTAGAGTTAGAGACTTGTTTGAAAATGCAAAGAAAAATTCTCCGTGCATAGTTTTCATTGACGAGATTGATGCAGTAGGCCGTCAAAGGGGAGCAGGACTTGGCGGAGGTCATGACGAAAGAGAGCAAACTTTAAACCAGCTGTTGGTTGAGATGGATGGTTTTGATGTTAATGAAGGAATAATTGTTATTGCCGCAACTAATAGGGCTGATATTTTGGATCCTGCCCTTTTAAGACCGGGAAGGTTTGACCGTCAGATAGCTGTTGATGCTCCTGATAGACAGGGGAGAAAAGAAATCTTGCAGGTGCATATAAAAGGAAAACCGATTGATGAAAGTGTTGATTTAGATATAATTGCTAGAAGAACGCCAGGATTTACGGGTGCCGATCTAGAAAACCTTGTTAATGAAGCCGCTATTTTAGCGGGTAGGAGAAGTAAGAAAAAGCTGACAATGAGTGAGTTAGAAGCGTCAATCGACAAAGTTATAGCTGGCACAGAAAAGAAAAGCAGGGTGATAAACGAGAAAGAGAAGAAAATTGTCTCCTATCATGAGGCCGGACATGCTATTGTTGGATATCTTCTCCCTCATACAGATCCTGTGCATAAGGTTAGTATAGTCCCTAGAGGTGGGGCTGGAGGCTTCACCTTAATGCTTCCTGAAGAAGATAGGTATTTTATGACAAAAACTGAGTTGGTTGAAAGGGTATCTACTTTATTAGGAGGAAGAGTTGCTGAACAGCTTGCTCTTGGTGAGATAAGTACAGGGGCTCAAAATGACTTAGAAAGAGCGACTGAAGTTGTTAGACAAATGATAATGAATTATGGAATGAGTGAAAAACTTGGTCCTGTAAATTTAGGTGGGAAGCAAAGTCAAGTATTTTTGGGTAGAGATATAGCTCAGGAAAGAAATTATAGCGAGGAAGTTGCATATACAATAGACAAGGAACTTCACGATATTATCGAGAGCATGTACAGAAAAGCAGAAGAGATATTAACTGAAAATAGAGACAAACTTGAACTTCTAGCCAAGGCACTTATGGAAAGAGAAAGCTTAAATGCAGAAGAAGTAAAATTACTAATGGAAGGTAAGGAACTACCACCTTTAGAAAAAGGTGAAGCTTCAGATGCCGATATATCTGATAACAATGAGTCAACAAAAGGTGAAGAAGATCCGAAATTCAAAATAGGATTTAACGATGATGAAAAGAAGGATGAGGAAACTGAAAGTGAAGAAAAAGATGTAGATGATGATTTAGGTAACAATGAAGATAATAATAATGAAGATGATAATAATGAGGATAAAAAAGAGTAATAATAAAGAGGTGACAGAGGTTTAGTATTTTAGATATAAATGGAATACAGGTAGGCCAAGAAAGTGACTGGCAAGGTGGTACTGGTTGTACGGTGGTACTCTGCCCTGATGGTAGTGTATGTAGTTGTGACATTAGGGGGGGTGCCCCGGGAACTAGAGAGACAGACCTTTTAAATCCGGTGAACGCAGTCCAGGGCTTTAATGCCCTGGTGTTTTCCGGTGGAAGTGCTTATGGGCTAGAATCTTCTCATGGTGTTATGGAGTACCTTGAGGAAAATAACACTGGAATCATAACTCCTAGTGGTATAGTCCCAATTGTGTCACAGGCTATCTTATATGATCTTGATGTAATTGATAATAAAGTAAGACCAGATTCAAAAATGGGAAAAAAAGCAGTAAAAAAAGCTAAAGAAGAAAATGGTTACATAGAAGAAGGAAGTTTTGGTGCAGGCACAGGTGCTACCGTAGGGAAAATTCTTGGGACTAAAAATAGCACAAAAGGCGGGATAGGTACTTTTAGCACAAAGATAAGCAGAGAAGTAAAAGTTGGAGCTTTAGTTGTTGTTAATAGTTTTGGCGATGTTATTTCCGAGGTTGGGAATATACTTGCTGGTCCTAGAAAATCGAATAATGATTTTGTGTCTACTATTGACGTTTTAGAAGGTAGTGATGGAGGAGGCGGCTTTGGTGGTTTGGGTGTTAATACTACGTTAGCCTGTGTAGCAACAGATGCATCCCTTGACAAATCTCAAGCAAAAAAAATTGCCCAAAGTGCTCATAACGGCATAGCTAGGGCAATAAGGCCAAGTCATACTATGTTTGACGGTGATAGTGTTTTTACAATATCTACTGGTGAAAAGAAAGACTGTACAGTAGATATTAATTTGTTAGGATATTACGCTGCCTTAACTGTAGAAAAATCAATAAGAAATGCTATATCAAATGCTAAAGGAATAGGTGGAATTCCTGCTTATAGTGAGATATGATTAATATCAACAAAATAACAAAAAATAGTATTAATGGTATTAGATAAACTTGACTCCAGGATAAGATACAGAAAATTCTGAAATATTTATCAAAAGAGGAATTTTATTATTATTTAGGGAATATTAAAAAGGGTTTAAAAATTATGGTAAGAAATTTAAGCTTTTAACAAATTGTAAGTAAATTTAAATTTATAATAAATTAAAGGAGGGTTAATTTTTGAAAAGCGACATTCAAATTGCACAGGAAGCTAAAATGACGCATATCAAAGAGATTGCTGAAGAGGTTGGTTTAAAGGAAGAGGAAACGGAGTATTATGGGGATTATAAGGCTAAGGTTTCATTTGATGCCTGGAAAAGAATCAAGGATAGGCCAGATGGTAAGCTTGTACTTGTAACCGCTATCACACCTACTCCTGCAGGAGAAGGTAAGTCAACTACCACAGTAGGGTTGGCACAGGGTCTTAAGAAAATTAATAAAAATGTAATGGTGGCTCTACGTGAACCTTCTCTAGGACCAAGTTTTGGAGTTAAAGGAGGAGCAGCAGGTGGAGGTTATGCACAGATAATTCCAATGGAAGATATTAACCTGCACTTTACTGGTGACCTTCACGCTATGACTACTGCTAACAACCTACTTTCAGCAGCTATAGATAACCACGTTCATCAGGGCAATGATTTAGATATTGATGTAAGAAGGATCACATGGAGAAGGGCTATGGACCTTAATGAGAGAGCTCTTCGTCACATAAATGTTAACCTTGGTGGAATAGCTAATGGATTCCCAAGAGAAGATGGATTTGATATTACAGTGGCAAGTGAGATTATGGCAATCTTGTGTCTTGCAACTGATATCAAAGACCTAAAAGAAAGACTTGGAGACATAATCATTGGATATAACCGTAAGAGAGAGCCTGTAAGATGTAAAGATCTAAATGTTCAAGGTTCTCTAGCTGTTCTATTGAAAGATGCAATTAAGCCTAATCTAGTTCAGACTATCGAAAATGTACCTGCATTTGTTCATGGTGGACCATTTGCTAATATAGCTCATGGTTGTAACTCTGTTATGGCAACTCAAATGAGCCAAAAATTAGCTGACTATACAATTACAGAAGCAGGATTTGGAGCGGACCTTGGTGCAGAGAAGTTCTTTAACATTAAGTGTCGCTTTGCTAACCTAAAGCCTGACGCTACAGTTGTAGTTGCAACAATCAGAGCTCTTAAGATGCACGGTGGAGTAAGCAAAGATAACTTGAAGGAAGAAAACATAGAAGCCCTTAAGAAAGGCTTTGCTAACTTAGAAAAGCACATGGAAAATGTTAAGAAATTTGGAACTCCAGCAGTTGTTGCTGTTAACAGATTCCCAACTGACACAGAAGAAGAAGTTGAGTGCTTAATTCAGCTTTGTAAAGATAAAGGCTACAGAGTTGCTCTAAGTGAAGTGTTCTTTAAAGCTGGCGAAGGAGGTAAAGAGCTAGCTGAAACTGTCGTTGAAGTCCTAGAAAACGAAGAATCCAACTTTAAGCCAATTTATGACGAAAAATCTCCGATCAAAGAAAAAATTGAGACTATAGCTAAAGAAGTTTATGGAGCTGATGGAGTAGACTTCACACCGGCTGCCGAAAGAAATATACGTGAGTTAGAGAGAGTTGGAATGGATAAGACTCCAGTTTGTATGGCAAAGACTCAGTATTCACTTTCTGATGATCCATCGCTTCTTGGATGGCCAAAAGGATTTAGAATTACTGTTAGAAAGCTCAATCCTTCTGCAGGGGCTAAGTTTGTAGTTGCCCTTACTGGCGATGTTATGACTATGCCAGGGCTGCCAAAGAAACCTGCAGCAGAGGAAATCGATATTGATGATGATGGAAACATCACAGGCTTATTCTAGTAAAGCATATAACTAAATAGTGTAGCACTCTAATGAGGTGGTTGGATCGTAACAAATTCCGGCCACCTCATTAATTTTTTTGTTAGAGGCTTTGTTATAGTTCATCCTTTTAATTTGCGAGATTTAGCAAGTTCTTGCGACGCGCCTGCAGCAGGCAAGTGTTTTAAAAATTTATATCGACTTATATGAGTAACTTATATTATAATGATTAAAAATTGTGTTTTACTGCTAATAAGAAGGTGATCAAAATCAATAAGCCACTAAATTTAAGTGAAACCAAGTTAAAAATGCTTATGATGTTAAAGAAAAAAGAAGTGATTTCTGGAGAAGAGTTAAGTAAAGAATTTTTAATATCGAGGACTGCTGTATGGAAAAATATTCAGTCCCTTCAAAGTATGGGGTATGAAATTGAATCAATATCTGGTAAAGGATATAGACTTACCAAAATTCCTGATTTATTATATCCCTGGGAATTAGATTTAAAAATCTTAGACAGCTCTAAAATATATTATTTCGAGAAAATTGATTCAACTAACAGGTATGCCTCTAGACTTACTCCTCCGGCTTTAGTGCTTGCAGAAAGACAGGAAGTTGGTAAGGGAAGGCTTAGCAGGCAATGGACTTCTAATGCTGGTGGTATCTACTGCTCCATTGTAGTAAAGCCTGAAATAGATTTTGTAAAGCTCCCGGTTTTGTCACTGGTTACTTCTGTAGCACTTGTTGAAATTTTAAGAGAGTCATATAATTTGAATGCTGAGATTAAATGGCCTAATGATGTAATGGTAAACAATCGAAAACTAAGTGGGATTTTGGTAGAAGCTTCTGGAGAACTCGATGAAATAAATAAAGTCATAATTGGAATAGGTATAAATGCAAATCAATCAAGAGATGATTTTCCAAAGGAGCTAAAAAATAAGATCACAACAATTAAGGATGAAAAAGCATATAAAATAGATAGAAAGGAACTCACAAAAAATCTAATAGAAAGAGTTTTAAAAAGGATCTATGATTTCAAAGAAAATCCGGATTCTATATTAAATTTGTGGAGGAAGTATTCTTGTACTTTGGGAAAAGACGTAATAATTAAAGGGTTAAAAGATGGTGATGTAGAAGGTATGGCTGTAGACATAGATGACTCTGGGGCACTGATAGTAAAAAAAGATAATAGCGAAATAAAAGTTACCAGTGGTGATGTTTCATTAAGATTAAATTAAAAGGAGAGAGATAAATGTTACTTGCAATTGATGTAGGCAATACACACACTGTACTTGGAGTCTATAAAAACAAAAAATTACAAAGTTTTTGGAGAATACAAACACAAAGAGAAAAAACTGAAGACCAATACGGAATTACTATAAAGAATCTCTTATGGTACAGTAATTTACCAAATGTAGAGATTAAAGATATAATAATAAGTTCTGTTGTACCACCTTTGACTCAAACTCTCTCTCGAATGGGAACCAAATATTTTGATGTCAAACCACTGGTGGTCTCACCAGATATAAAGACTGAGATGAACATACTATATGAAAACCCTGAAGAAGTGGGAGCGGATAGAATTGTAAATGCTATAGCCGGATTTGAGCTTTACGGGGGCCCTTTGATTATAGTTGACTTTGGTACGGCGACTACTTTTTGTTCGATTTCAGAAGACGGGAGTTATATCGGAGGAGCTATAGCACCGGGGATGTATATCTCTACAGATGCGCTATTTAAATTGGCTGCAAAACTTCCAAAGGTAGAACTCACAAAACCAGCAAAAGTTATAGGAAGAAATACCACAGCTAGTATGCAGGCAGGGATATTTTACGGTTTTGTTGGCCAGGTGGATGGAATAGTTAAAAGAATGATTAAAGAATTTTATACTAAGCCAACAGTTATAGCTACAGGAGGGCTTGCCAATTTAATTTCAGCAGAAAGTGAGACCATAGACCGCATTAACCCTTATCTTACCCTTGAAGGATTAAAAATTATTTATGAAAAAAATAAAAGATGACTTTGAAATATTGTATCTTTTAATCGGAAAGGAGAAGTTAAAACTTTGAAACTTCAGGAGGTAAAAGATATTTTAAATGCGAAAGTTTTGGTTGGAAATTTGAAAGAGTTTGATGAAAACTCTTTTGCAATAGAAAGGGTTTTTGCTTCAGATTTAATGAGTGACGTGTTAGCTTTTGCTGAAGAAAGAACAATGCTTTTGACAGGCCTTACTAATTTACAAGCTATAAGGACAGCAGAGATGCTTGATATTGAGGTGGTAGTTTTTGTTAGAGGTAAGCTACCAAATCAAGAGATCTTAAATCTAGCCAGTGAAAAGGGTATAATTATACTTGCTACGGATAATAGCATGTATGATTCATGCGGCAGATTATATCAAAAAGGGGTAAAAGGAATGTCCTGAGAATTGGAGAGGATCATATATGAATAAAAATAATAATGAGCCTAAATATACTGTTTCTTATTCTTTGAAAGGGAAGGATTTTTTAGAAGGTGGGAAAGCAAGCAGTAAAATAAAAAGCAGACTAAAGGATCTAGGAATATCCCCGGAAATAATCAGAAGAGTTGCTATAATAGCCTTTGAGGCTGAAATGAATGTGATTATTCATGCCTACCACGGAACAATAAAGGCGGAAATAGATCCAGAAAAAATAGCGATAGAGACCGTAGATAAAGGCCCGGGGATTGAAGATGTAGAAAAAGCTATGGAAGAAGGATATACTACTGCAGGTCCAGAAGTACTAGAGATGGGTTTTGGTGCCGGTATGGGACTTCCCAATATAAAAAGATATTCTGATGAGGTAGATGTTACCTCTCAAGTGAATGAAGGAACTAGGCTTTATGCTACCGTTTATTTTAACTAAATTAGTTTAGAAGCGAGGAGATAAGAATGGGTGGTGGCTTTCATTCTGTAAAATTAAAAGCTGAAAACTGCGTTGGATGTGTGCACTGCTTGAAATCGTGCCCTACTAAGGCAATAAGAATAATTAACAATAAAGCAAGCATTATTGATGAAAGGTGTATTGACTGTGGTGAGTGTGTTCGGGTGTGCCCTTATAGTGCAAAGCTAGTTGATACAGATGATATTAATAATATCAAAGACTATAAGCATACTATTGCTCTTGTATCGCCTGCATTTTTAGTTCAGTTTCCAAGACATATAAGCCCGGAGAAGGTTTTGAAATCCCTTCTGCACTTTGGTTTCGACAGTGTATTTGATCTTTGTCTGGGTGGCGAAATAGCTGCTAAAGAGATTAACACAAAATTTTAGAAGAAAAAAACTATGAACCTCCCTTGATATCTTCCCACTGTCCTGCCATTGTAAGGCTTATACAGATCAAATTCCCTGAGCTTGTATCAAATATAGTACCAATAGATACCCCCTTAGATATTACCGCGGAGCTTGCCAAAAAATATGTATCTATCAAAACAGGGATTGAAAAAGAAGAAGTAGGAGTATTTTTCTTAACAATGTGTTCTGCTAAAGTTACAGCAATTAAGAATCCTGTAGGTAAAGAATACTCACCTGTGGATGGAGCAATATCTGTTGCAGAGATATATGACTCGCTGAGAAAAATTGTTAAAAAAGACATAGAGATTGATCAAGAACTCGTCATTCCTGGAAGTCCTGGGCTTGGAATGGGATTTGATATCATGGGGTGTGATAAGACAGGGATAAAAGAGTGTGTCTGTTTATCTGTAAGTGGTATCGATAAAGCTATTAAAATATTGCAAGAGATTGAATTAAGAAAAATACCTCAGCTTGAATATCTTGAGCTATACTCTTGTGATGGAGGCTGTGTAGCAGGTATGTTAAATGTACAAAACCCCTATGTTACACAGGTTAGGTTTAGGGAAGTGATGGATAGCTTAAGCGGTAATGGCTCAAATTATGAACTTTTAAAAGAAGAACTACCGAAAGATTTTACTCCTCAAAAGATTACCCTCTCGCCTAGGCCGATCGGTGGGTTATCAGAAGATATATCTAACTCACTTAGAAAACTGGGGATGCTTGAAAAAACCCTGTCTGATCTACCAAGGATAGATTGTGGTGCCTGTGGTGCTCCAACGTGTCGTGATTTTGCTGAAGATATAGTGCAAAAAAGAGCCGAAATCCACTCTTGTGTCTTTCACTTACTTAATTCGGTGGCAGAGCTTACAGGAGAGGCTTTTTCCCTTGCCAAGAAGATACCTTATGTAAAGGATAAGACAAAGACAAAAAGGATTGATGGTTCAGAGGATTATTGAGGATAAAAACTTGATTCTGGTGCAAAAAGTTAATTTGCTAAAATAAAATGCTTTTTTTGATACATCTATATTCAAAAAAGTTTGATATTCGGCTACCTGATTAATCGTTCGTCCTGAGCTTAAATCAGCCAATGCCATCCTGGTATTAGGCCATAATATCTCACTTTTTCTCATCAAGATGTATCTTGCAAAAAAATCATAAAATTCGCAAATTAACTTTTTGCACCAGAATCATATTAAGATTCCTAATATTGTTTTAAAGGAGTAGATTAAGTATGAAAATTGCAGATTTAGTAGATAAACTGCCTCTTGAAGTTTTGGCCTGTGAAAAAAAATTAGAGAAAAATGTGACAGGAGGTTACTGTTCTGATTTATTAAGCGTTGTAATGTCAAGTGCAAAGGAAGGTCAGGTATGGATAACCCTACAGGGTCATCCAAATATAATTGCAATTGCAGTTTTACTAAACTTATCTGCTATAATAATTTCTGAAAAATCTAAAGTTGATAAAGAAACAATTGAAAAGGCCAAAGAAGAAGATGTAGTAGTTTTAACTACTGAACTTACTTCATATGAAATTGTAGGCAGACTGTATAATTTGGGCATTTATGGTGAAATAGATGCCTAATGGTAATAATCAACTTCAATGGATTAAAGGAGATTTGCACGTTCATAGCGTATTATCTCCTTGTGGGGAGCTAGAAATGAGCCCCTCTAATGTAATGAATAAATGCAAAGAGTTAGGCATAGATATACTTGGGATTTGTGATCATAATTCTGGAGCTAACCTACCTGCCTTTATAAAAAAAGCAGAAGAAGAAAATATAATGATTCTGTGTGGAATGGAAGTACAAACAAGGGAAGAGGTTCATTTATTATGTTTTTTTCCCTGTTATAATAATCTTATGGAATTTGAAGAGGAATTCAAAGGTACTTTGCCGAAAATTAATAATAATCCTGAAGTGTTTGGAGATCAGGTCATTATTGACGAAAATGAACAGATATTACATTTTGAAGATAACCTTTTATTAATATCTTCTAGTCTTGGAATTGGTGATGTAATAAAACTTACACAAAAATATAATGGAGAAGTGATTGCAGCTCATATTGATAAAAAATATTATAGCTTGATTTCTAACCTGGGGTTTCTTCCATCATATAATTTTTTAGCTGTGGAAATATTTAATTATGATGGAAAAGAAAAGATGATTCACGAATATTCTGAAATTGAAAACTACCCTATTATTGTATCATCTGATGCTCACAAACTTGATGATATGGACCAGAAATATCAGACTTATTTTTTTGTTAAAGAGCTAACTTGGCAAGAGCTGCTTTTAGCTTTTCAAAATAAAGATAGTAGAAAAATAGCAGTTTACAAAAATGATACTGTAAATCAAGAATAAAGGAGGAATCTTTGTATGAGTGAGTGTAAATGTGATCACGCGGCCTGGCATAAGGAACAAGCCGAACTAGACAAGCTTCTTGCTGACTTCAAAGGCGAAAAAGGAGTCTTAATTCCAGCGATTCAAAAAGTGCAGGATTATTATGGTTATTTGCCAGAGCGGGGGTTAAAAAAAGTAGCCGAGACTTTTGATATGCCACTTAGTAAAGTTTTTGGAGTGGCTACGTTTTATGCCCAGTTTCATTTGAGCCCAAGAGGTAGATGGATTGTAAGGGTGTGTCAGGGGACTGCTTGCCATGTTAGAGGCGCAGACAAGATAATGGATAGGCTGATTTCAGAACTTGGAATTGGCCCAGGCGAAACAACAGAAGATCTTAGGTTTACTATTGAGCCAGTGGCCTGTATCGGTTGCTGCGGGCTAGCACCAGTTTGTATGGTTAATGATAATACTCATGGGCGCCTGACACCAGATAATATTCCTGAAATTTTAGAAATGTACGAGTAAATAAAATGAAAGAGATTTCGCTTCATGTTTTGGATATATTACAAAATTCCGTGGAGGCAGATGCCACGGAAATACTGTTGTATATTGATGAAAGCACAGAAAAAGATCTACTTCGCATTATAATCAAAGACAATGGGCGCGGTATGGATGAAAAGCTTGTAAAATGTGTCCTCGATCCTTTTAAGACCACAAGAAAAACCAGAAGAGTAGGGCTTGGTCTTTCATTATTTCAAATGACAGCCAGGCAGTGTGAGGGAGACTTAACCATAGCCTCTGCTCTTGGAAAAGGAACCAGAGTAAATGTAGTTATGAAGTATGGTCACTGGGATAGACCACCTCTTGGAAATATGGCGGATACAATTATATCTTTTTTAATGGGCAGTCCATCAATTGAACTTAAATATATTCATAAAAAGGATAATATTAAATTTATGTTTGAAACAAAAGAAGTAAAAGAAATGCTTGAGGACGAGGCGCCTTTTGAGAATAGTAAAGTCGCCTATATGGTTAAGGGATATTTAGAACAAGAGCTATCAAAGCTTTATGGGGGTGAAATTAATGGATAAGCTTAAATCTTTGGATGATTTAAAAAACCTAAGAGAAGAGGCCAGGAAAACCACTACAACAAGACAAAGTACAGAGAATTTAATCATAGTTGGGATGGGTACTTGTGGCATTTCAGCCGGTGCTAGGGATGTTATGAATACTATTCTGGAAGAATTAAACAAAAGAGATCTTTCGGATGTAAATGTTACCCAAACAGGTTGTATTGGTATGTGTGAAAAGGAAGTACTTGTGGATGTTAAATTGAAAGGAAAAGAAAGAGTTAGCTATGGTAGGGTTACTCCTCAAGATGTATCTCGTATAATCGCAAACCATGTGATAAATGGCCAAATAGTAGAGGACCTGGTAGTTGGAAAACCAGAGAGCTAATTCTTAAACTATTTAACAAAGTTGAAGAAAGGGAGTGGAGAAAAAGTGGAGATGTACAGGTCTCATGTTTTGGTATGTAGCGGCACAGGCTGTACTTCCTCGGGATGTGTGGAAGTCCAAGAAAACCTAGAAAAAGAACTCTCTAATAATAAATTAGAAAACGAAGTAAAATTAATTCAAACTGGGTGCCATGGATTATGTGAGCTTGGACCTATAGTTATTGTGTATCCAGAGGGAACCTCATACTTTAGAGTAGAGGGCAAAGACGTAAAAGAGCTTGTTGAGGAACATCTATTAAAGGGTAGACCCGTAGATAGATTGATGTACAAGGAGCCAATATCCGAAGAACAGGTTCCCTATTATAACGATATAAACTTTTATAAAAAACAAAGCAGGATAGTTCTAAGAAATTGCGGCTATATTGATCCGGAAAGCATTGAGGAATATATTGCTAGAGGAGGATATGACGGTCTAAGTAGAGCACTATCAGAATTTAGCCAAGATGAGGTTATTGAAGAGGTTAAAGAATCAGGCCTTCGAGGACGTGGAGGAGCAGGCTTTCCAACAGGTGTGAAATGGGGCTTTGCAAGACAGGCTCCTGGAGACAAAAAGTATATTATCTGTAATGCTGACGAGGGTGACCCCGGAGCATTTATGGATCGTAGTATCCTAGAAGGTGATCCTCACAGTGTTATTGAAGGCATGGCAATTGGGGGATATGCGATTGGAGCTGATGAGGGGTATATATATGTTAGGGCAGAGTACCCTCTAGCTATAAAGAGACTTAGAAAAGCTCTAGAAGCGGCTGAGGGCTTAGGGCTTTTGGGTGAAAACATTTTAGGAACAGGCTTTAATTTCAAATTGAAAATAAAAGAAGGCGCTGGCGCTTTTGTATGCGGCGAAGAAACAGCTTTGATGGCATCGATAGAAGGTAATAGAGGTATGCCAAGGCCAAGGCCGCCTTTTCCTGCTCAAAAAGGACTCTGGGGCAAGCCGTCTAACATCAATAACGTTGAAACTCTTGCCTGTGTACCTGTTATATTATCAGAAGGAGCAGGATCATTTAATAGTGTAGGTACCGAAAATAGTAAGGGAACCAAAGTTTTTGCTCTAACCGGAAAGATAAATAATACCGGTCTTGTTGAAGTTCCAATGGGAATAAAAATAAAGGATATAATCTATACCATTGGCGGTGGTATTCAGGAAGATAAAGCCTTTAAGGCTGTCCAAATCGGAGGGCCGTCAGGTGGTTGTCTTCCCGAAGACAAAATAGACCTTCCTGTAGATTATGATTCCTTAACTCAAGCAGGAGCTATTATGGGTTCCGGTGGTCTTGTGGTAATGGATGAAGAAACATGTATTGTTGATGTTGCAAGATTTTTCTTGAAATTTACTCAGACAGAATCATGTGGGAAATGTACTCCGTGCAGAGAAGGAACAAAAAGGATGTTAGAAATTTTAGAAAGAATTACACAAGGAGAAGGGAAAGAAGGAGATGTAGAGCTATTAGAAGAGCTTGGAAGTATGGTGAAAGAAACATCCTTGTGTGGTCTTGGCCAAACAGCCCCGAACCCTGTTTTAAGTACTACTAAGCATTTTAGAGATGAATATAATGCTCATATATTGGACAGAAGATGTCCGGCAGGAGCCTGTAGTGACTTATTGATATATAAGATACTAGAAGATAAATGTAAAGGTTGTACAAAATGCGTTAAGGCTTGTCCTCAGGATGCTATTACTGGTGAAAAGAAAGAAGTTCATGTTATAGATCAAGATAAGTGCATCAAGTGTGGTGCTTGTGTAGATCAATGCAAATTCGAAGCAATTGTGCTTGGGTAGCAGAAATTTATGAAAAGATATTTTAGAAGGTAAAAAGAAAGGAGAGACTTGGCTGATGGAGCATGTTAATATAAATGTTGATGGCAAAGATATCCAGGTAGGCAAAGGTGCCACTGTATTAGAAGCTGCAAATGCAGCTGGCATAGAAATACCGACTCTATGTCATCAAAAAGATTTAAGTATCGTTGGGTCGTGCAGGTTATGTGTTGTTGAAGTGGAAAAGGCCAAAAATATGCCTGCTGCTTGTGCACTACCTGTATCTGATGGTATGGTCGTAAAAACTGATTCAGAGAAAGTAAGGAATGCAAGAAAGACTATATTAGAATTGATCTTAGCTAACCATCCTAAGGATTGTATGGTGTGTGAGTCAAATGGAGACTGTAAGCTGCAGGATTACTGTTATGAATATGGTGTTGGAGATAGTCGTTTTGAAGGAGAGGTTACATCTTACGAGATAGATGATTCTAGTAAGTTTGTAGAGAGGGATCTGGACAAATGCATACTTTGTGGTAAGTGTATAAGGGTATGTAGTGAGATTCAAGGTGTTTCTGCTATAGACTTTATGGATCGTGGGTTTAATACCAAGGTGGCAACTTTCTTTGACAAAGGACTTGATGATTCTCCATGCGTTAGCTGTGGTAACTGTATTAATGTATGTCCGGTTGGAGCTTTGACAGAAAAGCCATATAAAGGCCTTGGAAGAGACTATGAATTTGATATGGTGAAGACCACCTGTCCTTATTGTGGTGTAGGCTGTACCTTTAACTTAAAGGTAAAAGATGACAAGGTATGTGGAGTAAAAGAAGAGCCCACAGGTGTAGCAAATGAAGGGTATCTATGTGTTAAAGGGCGCTTTGGAATGGGTTTTATCCACAGTGATGATAGGATCAAAAAACCACTTATTAAGAAAAATGGAAAGTTTGAAGAAGTAGAGTGGGAAGAAGCTATCTCACACATAGCTGATAACCTTAAACAGGTTAAGGATAAAAATGGAGCGGATTCTATCGGGTTTATGGCATCTGCAAAATGTACTAATGAAGAAAATTACCTGTTGCAGAAGTTTGCCAGAACCCTTATAGGAACGAACAATATTGACCACTGTGCTAGGCTCTGACACGCTCCTACTGTGGCCGGTCTGGCCACTGCATTTGGAAGTGGAGCGATGACTAATAGTATCAGTGAAATACAAAATGCCGATGCAATATTTGCTATTGGAACAAACACGACTGAAAGTCATCCAATTATTGGGCAGCAGGTGGTGAAAGCTCAAAACAAGGGCGCCAAAGTAGTTGTAGCAGATCCAAGAAAGACACCAATTGCTGAAATGGCAGATATTTGGCTAAATCCTCTGCCAGGTACCAATGTGGCGCTATTAAACGGACTTATGAATGTGATTGTTGAAGAAGATTTAATTGATAAGGCATATATCAATGATAATACTGAGAATTTCGAAGAAGTAAAAGAAATTGTAAAGAATTATACTCCAAAAAAAGTTGAAGATATCACAGGTGTGCCTGCAGAAAAAATTAAAGAAGCAGCAAGGATATACGGTAAAGCAAACAAAGCCCCGATACTTTATACAATGGGTATTACTCAGTTCACCACAGGAACAGATGGTGTCTTCTCTGTGGCAAACATGGCTTTAATGACAGGGAATGTAGGTATAGAAAGCGGAGGAGTTAACCCGCTAAGAGGACAAAACAATGTTCAGGGTGCCTGTGACTTAGGAGGTCTTCCTAATGTATTTACTGCCTATCAAAAAGTAGATAACCCTGATGCTGTGGAGAAGTTTTCTAAGTTCTGGGGGGCTAAGCTCAGTGATAAACCAGGTAAAGCTGTTACAGAAATGATGGCAACCGCAGGGGACGAAATAAAAGCACTGTATATCATGGGAGAGAATCCTATGTTAACTGATCCAAATCTTGGGCATGTTGAAAAATCCTTAGAAAGTCTTGATTTCCTGGTTGTGCAGGATATTTTGATGACAGAAACAGCCGAAAAAGCTGATGTAGTTCTTCCTGCTGCAACTTTTGCTGAAAAAGATGGGACTTTTACAAACACAGAAAGAAGAGTTCAAAGGGTTAGAAAAGCCATACCAGAACAGGGTGACTCAAAAGCTGACTGGAAGATTTTCTCTGAATTATCTACAAAGATGGGAATGCCAATGAATTATAGTAGCCCTGAAGAAATAATGGATGAACTGAGAGAGGTCACCCCGAGTTATGCAGGTATAAGTTATGAAAGAATAGAAGATGAAGGTATACAGTGGCCTTGTCCATCAACAGATCATCCGGGGACAAAATATCTGCACAAAGACGGCAAGTTCCCTATAGGTAAAGCTAAATTTACCGGTATAGAATATAAACCGGCGGCAGAATCGCCGGATGAAGAATACCCATATATTCTTACCACAGGAAGAGTCCTATACCATTATCATAGTGTTATGACAAGACGGTCTAAAGAGCTAGATGAAGAAGCGCCAAAAGGATTCATGGAAATACATCCAGAAGATGCCGATAGGCTTAGCATAGAAGATGAAGAGTTAGTTAAGGTATCTTCTAGAAGAGGTGAAGTGAAGGCTCCCGTTAAGATAACGGACAAAATATCAAAAGGGGTAGTTTATATGAGTTTTCACTACAAAGAGATGGCTGCGAATAAGCTGACTAATGAACTATATGACCCAAAAGCCAAAACACCTGAGTTAAAAGTTTCTGCAGTCAAGATCGAAAAATTATAATTATAACAGCTGGATTTATCTAGATAAATATGTTATATTTTAATGACAGCTATTATTAATAAGGAGGTATTAGTATGGATAAATATGAGTGCAGTGTATGTGGTTATGTTTATGACCCGGAAGTAGGAGATCCGGATAATGGAATTGCTGCAGGAACTTCTTTTGAAGATCTTCCTGAAGACTGGGTATGCCCGGAATGTGGAGTAGATAAAGATATGTTTGAAAAAGTATAAAGAATATTTCAGGCGGGGCCATGTTTGTTGGCCCCGCCTGCTTAACTTATGTGTTCCAAAGGAAACGGGTCTTTATTTTCGCTGCCTGTAGATATCCCAAGCATATGAAGCATCGGACACCACCTGGTGACTCCTTCTGCAATTTTGCATGAACCAAATGCTATCATGGTTGGAGATTTTTTTATAACGCCATAGCCAAGTAAAAAAGATCCTCCTGTTAGACGCAGGTAGCTATCTAATAGGCCTACATTCTTTTTCATTGATTTCACTCTCCTATCGTTTTTTTAATATAATAAGGGGAATCTATCCTTTTGTGTGTTATTATTTCCTTAAATGCGGTATATATAAATTTGTAGGACCACATAAATTTGTTTCAAGAAAAACTTTAGACTATAATATCGAGTAAGTAGAATCTGGAGGGTTTTGATGAAATCTAGAGACGATTTGTATAAAGCAACATGTGAATGGTTAAAGGAACGAGGGATAAAAATAAAGGATATAGCCGAACTTTCATATAACTTACAACATCCTTATGTACCAAAAATGACAATGGAGGATGCAATTGAAAGTGTTAATTCAGTTTTGAAAAAAAGAGAAGTACAAAATGCAATTTTGACGGGTATTTTTTTAGATAAGGCGGCAGAGAATAAAATCCCTGACGAACCGCTTTTGACCAGACTTCTTACTGATGATCCTTTATTTGGTATTGATGAAATCCTTGCTTTGAGTATTGTAAATATTTATGGCTCTATAGGACTAACAAATTTTGGCTATTTAGACAAGGAAAAACCCGGGATTATCAACGAGTTAAATAAGAATAAAAAACAGGGTAAGGTTAATACATTTTTGGATGATTTAATTGCAGCTATAGCAGCCGCTGCTGCTTCGAGAATTGCACATCAGACAAAAGATGACGAAATTTTCGATAATTAATTTAGATTAAACAAAGGTGGTGTTTTTTATTCTAGTATCTCTTGAACAAGCACTTAGTCAAACCGAAAAGGAAATAAAAAAACGTCATGAAGAATACTTAAACCCCGGATTTGCCAGAATGCTAAGCTTGCTATCCTTTGACAAGAAGTTTGACAGGGCTCATGGTACATACATATGGGACAAAAAAGGGAATAAATATTTGGACTTTTTGGGAGGGTATGGCTCATTAAACTTAGGTCATAACCCACAAAATGTAATTAATGCTATTAAAAAAGTTGAACAAGTTCCAAATATATTACAAGCTTCTTTAAACCCTTTTAGTGGAGTTTTGGGGGAAAATTTGGCCAAAATAACCCCAGGAGATCTTAAACATACTTTTCTTTGTAATAGTGGTGCTGAAGCTGTTGAAGGAGCTTTGAAATTAGCTAGGAAATCCACCGGGAAAAACAAGATTGTTTATTGTGAAGGCTCTTTTCACGGGAAGACTTATGGTTCATTATCCGTTAGTGGAAGAGAAAAGTATAAAAAAGGGTTTGGCTCACTTTTGCCAGGCTGTATCGAAATTCCCTATGGTAATTTAGAAGAACTAAAAAAAGCTTTAGAAGAAGATAGTGAAGATATAGCTGCTTTTATTTTAGAGCCTATAAAAGGTGAAGGGGGTATAATTACTCCTCCAGAGGGCTATCTGAGAGAAGTTAGACAACTATGTGATAAATTTGAAGTGCTTATGATCTGCGATGAGATTCAAACAGGTCTTGCTAGAACAGGTGAGATGTTTGCATGTGATCATGAAAAAGTAACACCTGATATTTTATGTATGGCAAAGTCTCTAGGCGGCGGGGTCATGCCTATAGGTGCTTTTATAACAACTGAAAAGCTGTGGAAAAAGGCTTATGGAAAGTTTGAAGAAGCTCTCCTTCATACCTCTACTTTTGGCGGCAATACTAGAGCCTCGGTTGCAGCAATAGCTACTTTAGAAGAAATTTATCAAAAGGACTTGTGCAGTAAAGCCAAAGAAAAAGGAGAATATATGTCTAACAAAATGCTAGAACTAAAAGATAAACATCCTTTGATTAAAGAAGTAAGAGGGAAGGGCTTAATGGTAGGCATAGAATTTAAGACTATAGAAAGCAAAGTTTTAAATAAATTATCTGGTGGGGCTGCAGGTAAGCTAAGCGAAGAATATACCGGGGCGCTGATAGCTGAGATGCTTCAAAATGAGTTTAGGGTTATAACTGCTTATACACTTAATAATCCAAACGTTATACGATTTGAACCTCCCCTGACTGTATCTACTGAAGATATAGATGTAGTTGCAGATGCATTAGACGTTATTTTGAAGAAAAATTCTAGCTTTGTTAATCTGGCGGCTAATAGCTCCAAGAAATTTATTGGCAATATCATAAAAAAGAGTAGATAAAATACAGTAGTTTAAGAAGTAAACTTATCAACAATCTCGTTGTTTTCATTAAGTATTAAAACATTTGGCTTATGTTTTTTTGCTTCCTCTTCTGTAAGTTGTGTATAAGCTATAATTATAACACGATCACCTGGCTGAACTAATCTGCTAGCAGCACCGTTTAAGCAGATTGTCCCGCTTTTTTCTTGGCCAGGTAAGGTGTAGGTTTCAAATCTATCTCCTGTATTGATATTGACAACTTGAACCTTTTCATTCGGCAGTATGCCTGCCTCTTGTAACAGATGACTGTCAATAGTTATGCTGCCAATATAATTGAGATCTGCTTCAGTTACACAAGCTCTATGAAGTTTAGCTTTAAACATGGTAAGCATCATAAAAACCACCACCATAAAATAATATTAGTTAAGAAAGTAAATGTAAATTAATTAAATTAGTCAAGAAGTCTTAATTGACCTTATTGATTTACTTTGTTATTATAAACTATGTGAAATAGATTTTTCAATACTTTTCAATTAATTTTTAATATTGGTTGGGATGGTGGAGATGGATACGATTAAAGCAAATATAATGGATGATGAAAAATTAGATAGATCACTTACCAGGATAGCCCACGAAATATTGGAAAATAACAAAAATATTAGTGACCTTGTTCTTGTAGGTATTAGAAGAAGGGGTGTACCGCTAGCAAAGAGGCTTGGACAAAAGATAAACGAAATAGAAAACATAGATTTGCCCATAGGTATTTTGGATATAACCCTTTATAGAGATGATTTGTCACAGCTTAAAGACAAACCAATAGTAAAAAAGACCGAACTGCCTTGTGAAATAACTGACAAAACAGTTGTAGTAGTAGATGATGTATTATTTACCGGTAGGACTGTAAGGGCAGCTTTAGATGCTTTAATTGATCTTGGCAGGCCAAGGCTTATCCAACTTGCTGTTTTGGTCGATAGAGGCCACAGGGAACTACCTATTAGGGCAGATTATGTTGGTAAAAATGTTCCTACATCAAAAAAGGAAGTAGTAGAGGTTAAACTTAAAGAAATTGATGAAGAAGAAAAGGTAGTTATTAAAGAATTACCTTGACCCATTTGAAATTTATATGAACATATAATTAATTTTAATGGATGATAAAATGACATTTTAAATCAAATGTATTATAATTAAAGGGCCTTTTAACGGCTAGGTTTGGGGGGTGCATATTAAAAAATTCGTGAAATTCAAATTATTCAAAGATAGGATATTTTGCAGTACAAAGTGAAGTATGTCACATTTTAGAGGGAGTTGGAGGTGAAAAACAATGGAGTATTCCCAAATAGTACAGCAGTTTCCTATTTGGGCAACGATCTTTCCTATGATAATGACAGCAGCTGTATTTTTTGCGGGACGTCGTTCGTCAAAAACAAGGAATATATTAACTGTGATAACTACGACAGTTACGTTTTTGCTGGTTTTGGCTATGTATCCTGTGATAATGGCAGGAGAAATTATCTATTACCCGATAGCTGAGCTAATACCTCCTTTTGGGTTATCTTTTAGGGTAGATGTATTGGGTTTTGGGCTTGCGCTTTTATCAAGCTTTGTTTGGATGCTTGTGTCAATATACTCTCTTGCTTATATGGATGGTAAAGAATATCAAAACAGGTACTTTTCCGCACTTATTCTTACTCTTAGTGGTTGTATAGGGATATTTCTATCAGGGGACTTATTTAGTTTGTTTATATTTTATGAGCTTATGTCACTTGTTTCTTATATTCTTATAGTGCATAGTGAGACTAGTGAAGCATTAAAAGCTGGATTTAAGTACTTGATCGTTACCATAGCTGGTGGGTTATTCTTATTCTTTGGAATTATAATAACCTTTGAAATAGGTGGAAGTATCTCGCTGCATGAAGGTGGAATTATAACTGAAGTGACAAACCTATCGTTTTTGGCTTATATCTCCTTTATTATAGGTTTTGGTATGAAAGCTGGAATGGTGCCTCTTCACGTTTGGCTTCCAGATGCCCATCCAGTAGCACCGTCTCCTGCAAGTGCATTACTATCAGGTATAATGATTAAGACGGGTGCCTATGGTCTTCTTAGAATGGTATTTCATGTATTTGACTATAATATTATTGTTGAAGCTAACTGGCACTGGATTTTAGCAGTGTTATCTGTCATAACCATTTTATTAGGATCTGCGGTAGCAATTGTACAACAGGATTTGAAAAGACGGCTTGCATATTCAAGTGTAGGTCAGATGGGTTATATCCTACTTGGGATTTCGATAATGACTGAGACTGCCATGATAGGAGATATATTTCATATTTTTAGTCACGCGTTTATGAAAAGCACCTTGTTCTTGGCTGCGGGGGTTATAATAAGTAAAACGGGCAAAAAGAAAATTGATGAATTAAAAGGAATTGGCTACAAAATGCCGCTTACAATGATTTCATTTACTATAGCGGCTCTTGCAATGATTGGGATTCCGCCCCTTAATGGATTTCTTAGTAAATGGGCATTAAGCCTTGGAGCATTAGATGCTAATCAGCCTTATTATGTAGTTTTGTTATTGCTAAGTAGTTTGATGAACGCGGTTTATTATTTACCAATTGTAAACACTGCATTTTTTGGAAAAGTTGATGAAGAACCAAAACCTGATACTGGAGAACAAGTGAAGATAGGCAAATTTGAAGCTCCACTAACAATGATTATGCCAGTGATGGTGTTAGGTCTAAGCTGTTTGGTATTAGGCTTGCTGCCTATTAACTTACCTTATGAGTTGTCGCAGGAAGCAGCCAGGATGCTATTTGAAAACAGCTTTTAATACTTTAATTCAATTTAATGTTTAAATTAAAATTATCGAAAAAGTCAAGCAGATAAAAAATACTGCTTGACTTTTTTTAATTCCTGTTGTATTTTTGTTAATAAAAGAAACTAGCGTGAATATTTAAACGAAATTTTTGGTGGATAAAAGCTAGACAAATTGATTGACTTGTTATATAATGAAAGCAAGTTAAATGAGAGAAAATTATAAATAATAAAAATATTTAGAAAATTACACTCGAGGAGTATCGGTGGTAAAGTGAGCAGGGCCAGTCAAAAGAAAAACTGATATAATATAGGCTAGACAAACAACGCGAGTTATTGTATAATAACAACACAAGAAGTTATAATAAGCAAAACAGTCAGACTATTCTGCAACATCAGAATTAAAACTTGAAGTTTGTGGGGATCTAAAAATTTTTAAGTGGGGTGAGATGTTATGCAAGGGTTGTTATATGTATTGGTGCCGGCTGTAATATTAGGTGTTTCGTGGGGATTGAGAGCTGTAGTTGCAAAGACTATGAAAGAACATCATGAAGAGCAAATGACTGTTAAGGAGTAAGTTAGTCAAGCATTTAATAAATATATTAAAAATTGTTTCTTTTACTTAATTAGTTTTAAAAAACGATCAAGTAAAAAATAAGGATAAATTTTTTAAACAGGGGACTGATGTTTTTCGCATCAGTCCCCTGTTTAATGGTTTTATAAAAAAACAGTGTTATTATTTGGCAATAGAAATATTCACTATAAATTACAAAATAGATATTTACTTTATAGTTTTAAAATAATATTATGGTAAAAAAGTATAATAAAATAAAAATAAAATGCATTAGGAAATAATTATTAAATATGATAGAATTTAAAAGGCCCGTATATTATATTAAATGTCATGCTGAATGTAGCTTAGAAAGGGGAGAGTGGCATGTCTTACAGGGTGGGTGTGCCTAGGTCTTTGGCATATTATTCTTTTTTTCCGTTGTGGAATTCGTTTTTTGAAGAATTGGGATGTGAGGTGCTTGTTTCTAGGGAAAGCAATAAAGGCGTGTTAGATGACGGTGTTAAGGAAACCGTTAATGATGCCTGTGTACCAATAAAACTTTATCATGGACATGTAAAAGATTTAAAGCACAAAGTTGATTACTTATTTGTTCCAAGGTTAGTTAGTCTTGATGGCAAGGAAACAACCTGTCCAAAATTTTTGGGGCTTCCTGATATGGTTAAACATTCGATTAAAGACTTACCTCCTTTGATTGATCTAAGGTTAGATCTTAGAAAAGGCAAGTTTGAACTATGGAAATTTTTTAAGAGGCTTGGTGAAAAGTTAGGTAAATCAACCTGGGAAGTTTTTAAAGCATATGTCAAATCAAAAAAAATTTATTATAGACATCAAAAATTATTAGAAAAAAAGGCTTCGCCAGAACTTGCCTGGAAAATAATTAAAGGTGAAAAATCTGAAGAAGAACTAAATAAAATGGTAGCCGAAAACCCTGTAAAAATTGCTCTGTTAGGCTATCCATATACAATTTATGATCCTTATATAAGTGTTGATCTTCTAGATAAATGTAAGAAAATGAGTGTTGATGTATTAACAGTGGAAAACATCCCAGGGAAAGAACTTCTTAGGCAGAAAAAGAAATTATCTAAAGAAATGTTTTGGTATTATAGTAATAATACCATTAGAGCTTGTTTGTACTTATTAGAGAAGAAAATGGTGGATGGAGTAATTCATGTGACAGCTTTTGGCTGTGGGCCTGACGCCATGGTTGATAAGTTTTTAGAAATAGAATGTAAAAATCAGGGCAATATACCGTTTATGACTGTTGCCATTGATGAACATACAGGAGATGCGGGGATGAGCACAAGGCTTGAAGCTTTTGTAGATATGTTAAACAGGAAGAGGGGATTTAAATGAGAAAAGTTTCCTTTCCAAAGATGGGTCCTTCTTATATTGCTTTTAAAATGATGCTTGAAGAGTTTGGCCACGAGCCAATAGAGCCACCGGTCCCTAGTAAAAGAACTTTATCATATGGAACCACTCATTCTCCTGAGTTTGCCTGCTTACCTTTTAAGGTCCTGACAGGCACTTACTTAGAAGTCTTAGAAAAGGGAGCAGATATGCTTGTGAGTTCAGGAGGTGTAGGACCGTGTCGAGCAGGTTATTATGGAAAAATGCATGAAAAGATTTTAAATGATTTAGGGTATAATCCAGAGTTGGTAATTTTTGACCCCCCTTTAAGGGCGCCCTGGGACTTTTTTAAAAAAACGAGGAAACTTAAAGGAAAAACTTCTTGGTATAGAACAGCTGATATCCTGAAAAGAACCTGGAAAAAGTTAATAGCTCTAGATGATTTGGAAATTAAAGCTAGCAAAGTTCGTCCCAGACAGAAGAACTATGGCGCTGCAAGCAAAGCTTTAAACAAAGGGTTTTCATATATAGAAGAAGCAAGAAATGCGAAAGAGATAGAAGAAGCTAGGGTAGAAGGATTAAGTTTGCTTGAAAATGTAAAAGATAACTCAGAGTATGAACCAATAAAAGTTGGGCTTATCGGAGAAATTTATGTAGTGTTAGAGCCCTCAGTAAATGCAGACATAGAAGAGATGTTAGGTGAAATGGGTGTAGAGGTAAATAGATCTATCTACTTAACTAGCTGGACCCGGGATAATACTGTGGCCGATGGGGAAAAAGATATAAAAGAGGCTGCAAAGCCCTATCTTGATCAGCTTATAGGTGGACATGGTCAAAACAGTATCGGTGAAACTGTCCTTTACGGGGAAAAGGGATTTGACGGAGTAGTACATTTAGCGCCTTTTACCTGTATACCGGAAATAGTTTCTAAAAGTATAATGCCTAAAGTGTCGAAAGATTATGATATACCAGTACTTACCCTGTTCTTAGATGAGCAAACAGGAAAAGCCGGGATTAAAACCCGTATTGAAGCGTTTGTGGACTTAATGAGAAAGAAACGCCGTAAGGAGGTTGGATAAAATGAAAGAAGGTTATTTGGGCGTGGATGTAGGTTCTGTGAGTACTAATTTTGTAGTAATTGATAGTGAAGGTGAAGTGCTCTTTTCTAAATATATGAGGACAAGGGGAGAGCCTATTAAAGCTGTGCAACAAGGGCTAAAAGAGACAGAAAAAAATCTTGGGGATGATATTCAAATTTGTGGCGTTGGGACCACTGGTAGTGCAAGAGTTCTGACGGGTGTAATCGTCGGGGCAGATACTGTCAAGAATGAGATAACTGCTCATGCTGTAGCTGCATCACATCAGGTTCCTGAAGTACAAACGGTTCTCGAAATTGGGGGACAGGATTCAAAGATAATTATATTAAGGCAGGGTATAGTAGTAGACTTTGCAATGAATACAGTATGTGCTGCAGGAACAGGTTCATTCTTAGACCATCAGGCTTCAAGGTTAGGGGTGCCCATTGAGGAGTTTGGAGATTTGGCATTAGAATCAAAAAATCCAGTCAGAATTGCTGGAAGATGTTCGGTGTTTGCAGAATCTGATATGATACATAAGCAGCAAATGGGCCATGAAAACAAAGATATAGTAAAGGGACTTTGTCAAGCCTTGGTCAGGAACTATCTAAACAATGTTGGTAAAGGCAAAGAAATTTTGGGTCCTGTAGTATTTCAGGGTGGTGTTGCTGCCAATAAAGGCATACACCATGCCTTTGAAGAAGCTTTAGAACAAAATGTTACTATTCCAGACAACTTTAATGTAATGGGTGCTATTGGAGCGGCATTATTAGCACAAGATACTGTGAAAGAATCAGAAGAGACAAAATTTAGAGGGTTTGGAGCTGGAAATATACAATATGATGCATCAAGTTTTGAGTGTGATGGATGCCCGAATATTTGTGAAATAGTAAATATTGAGGCAGAAGGGAGTCTTCTTGCAAGATGGGGAGGACGCTGTGGTAAATGGGAAAATATAAAAGATCAGGCAGTAGTATAATAAAATATACTTATTTTATTGGGTTTGTAATATACCAGGGTTATAATTCCTGGTATATTTTTTTTGGAGGAAGAGAACCATTAACTGAAGTTACAAATATTTGTAAAAAAGGATTTATCAGTTTGACTTGGGGAAAAAAATAAACTAAAATTAGTGGTGCACACATTGTGTACAAAGTAGTGTGTATAATAATTGCTTATAGGAGAGGGATAAATGGATCTAGTGAGGATCGGAGAAAAACTAATTAGTTATCAAAAAATAGAGTCAGTCATTCAAGAAGTTTTAAAACTTAGAAAAAAAGGTTATAGTCAAAGAGAAGTATCGAAGAAGATTGGAATTGACCGTTCGTTTATTTCTAAAATTGAAAAATTAGGGGAAATTAGAAAGGGTGGAAGTATTGCTGTTGTGGGATTCCCTTTATTAAATAAAACAGAGTTGATGGAGATTTGTAATAATTATGGAGTGGATTATACTTTTTTGTTGACAGAAAAAGAAAGATGGGACTGGATTAAAGATAAGACTGGAGAAGGGCTTTTGAATAAAATCATGGAACTATGTTCTGAGGTAAGGGGAATAGATGTTGTTGTTGTCATTGGTTCAGATTATAGGATAAATCTTATCGAAGCTTTACTAGACAAAGACGTTATAGAGATATCTTTAGGAAAATCTCCTATACAAGAAGATATATATTTAAACCCTGAGACTTTAAAGAATACTTTGAGTAAAATTACATAAATTTAAACACTTTACTTTTGTGAATAGACTTTTTGCACCAGAATCTTAAATTTTAATTGTATACAGCCTGCTTTTTTGGAGGGTGAAACTTTGAAAAGAATTGTAAGTGTTAGTCTTGGATCTAAAAAGCGAGATAATAAAGTTAAGCATAATTTTTTAGGGGAAGAGTTTGTGATAGAAAGAATAGGCACAGACGGAGATATGAATGAGATGAAAAATTTAATTAAAGAGCTAGATGGTGAGGTTGATGCCTTTGGCCTTGGAGGAATGGATTTATATCTGGTCTCTGGTGAACAGAGGTATATGATAAAAGAAGCTGAAGAAATTGTCAATTGTGCTAAAAAAACTCCAATTCTAGATGGAAGTGGCCTAAAAAATACTTTGGAAAGAAGAGTTATTAAAAATATTAATAAAGAACATGATATTTTTGATGAAAAAACAAAAGTTCTAATGGTTTGCGCTTTAGACAGGTTTGGTATGGCTGAGAGTATAAATGATTTTGGGTGTGAAATATTATATGGGGATGTGATTTTTAGCCTTGGCATACCATTTCCGATAAAATCATTAAATACCCTTGGTAAACTGGCGAAAGTTGTTTTCCCTGTTGTTAGGAATATACCATTTGAAAAGCTTTATCCGACGGGAGAAAGGCAGAATGAAACGAAAAAAAAGTTTGAGAAGTATTACCACTGGGCCGATGTAATAGCTGGGGATTTTCATTATATAAATAAGTATATACCCGAAGATTTAAAAAATAAAATTATAATAACAAACACCATAACCAAAGAAGATAAGGAGAACTTAAAAGAAAAAGGGGTTAAAAAGGTGGTTACCACCACACCTGTTCTTAACGGACGGGCTTTTGGTACAAATGTAATGGAAGCTCTACTGGTAGCTATGAAAAATAAAGATAGTGAGCTGACAAAAGAAGAATATGAAGACGCCCTTGATAAACTTGATTTTAAACCTACGGTGATCAATTTTGATAAAGAAAATGATTTAGTCACTGAAAGGGGAAGTTAAAATATGGATGATTTTGCTTTTATTATTCACCCGATAAAAACAGAAGATTTTGCAAAAAAATTTCCTGTGGTACAAAAATTACCAAAACCTATATTAGAAAGACTTTCAAGTATTGTACCGCCGTTTAAAGTCTCAGATATTACAGGAGTCAAATCGCCCCATAATGAAGTGAAAGGCTCTTTTGTTGCATGTCCTCTTTCAAGTAATCAAATATTTAGGCTACCAGAAGAGTTTGTTTTAAATAAGATTATAAAGGCGGGGAGATTAGCCGAGAAGCGGGGTGCTAAGATTGTTGGGCTTGGTGCTTTGACTGCTGTTGTAGGAGATGGCGGCATTACTGTTTCAAGAAATTTGGATATACCTGTAACTACAGGCAACAGTTATACTGTTGCTAGTGCTATTGAAGGTGTAAAAAAAGCAAGCGACCATATGGGCTATGATTATAAGAACGCTAGAATATGTATAGTTGGGGGAGGTGGGTCGATAGGAGCGGTTACTGCTGAATATTTAGCGAGAGAAGCGCGTTTTTTGACTATTGTTGGTAGAGAAGAGAAAAGGCTCAATAATGTTGCTCAAAAAATATTAAATAAAACTGGTTTAGCTGTTGGGATTTCAAAAGATGTTAAAAATGCTGTTTCAGGTGCGGATATTATCATAACTGTTACGGGATCAGTTGAATCGGTAATTGATGGTTCGGAGCTAAAGCCTGGAGCTATAGTTTGTGATGTTGCAAGACCAAGAGATGTTTCTTGGAGAGTTGCAAACTTGCGTGAGGATGTTTTGGTTATAGAAGGTGGAGTGGTTGAGGTGCCGGGAGATGTAGATTTTAATTTTAATTTTGGTTTTCCTGAAGGTACAGCTTATGCCTGTATGGCAGAAACGATGATTTTGGCCCTTGAAGGTAAGTACGAATCTTTTACTCTCGGCCGTGATTTGACTATTGAACAAATCGATGAGATGAACCACCTGGCCAATAAGCATGGTTTTGGTTTAGCTGGATTTAGAAGTTTCGAAAGGGCTTTGAGTAATGATGAAATAGAAAATATAAAGAAAAATGCCGAAAAAGAGAGAATGAAACTAAAAGAGGCCTAAATAGCGATAATAAGTAAGCGTCAACAATTTTTGTTCTATTAGGAAATATCTGTGACCCGAGTAGATATTACTATTTAGTTGACAAATGAGGGCTGTTAGTTTAAAATGTAGCAAAATTTGCAAAATAAGCGTCTCTACAAGAGGTGATTTAAAACGGTAGTTACAAGGTAAAATATAGAATTTTGTTTTTAGTAAATAAGAACATTAAAAATGCATATAATGAGTTGAAGGAAAACGGATTATTTTGTAATAAATTATATCATGAAAGAGAGGAGAAGTTTTAAATGGCAAGTAAAGAAGTTATTCTTACTAGGGATGGACTTTTAAAATTAGAACAGGAATTAGAACATTTAAAAACTGTTAAGAGGAAGGAAGTTGCTGAAAGGATCAAAACAGCCATTGATTTTGGGGATATAAGTGAAAATAGTGAATACGATGATGCCAAAAATGAGCAGGCCTTTATAGAAGGAAGGATTATAACTTTGGAGAAAATGTTAAAAAACGCCAAAGTAATAGATAAAAATCAAAACGATACTAAAACCGTTTCTATTGGTGATACTGTAATATTAAAAGATCTTGAATTTGATGAAGATCTAGAGTATACTATAGTAGGTTATGCTGAATCTAACCCGACTCAAAATAAGATTTCAAATGAATCCCCTGTCGGAGAAGCAGTGCTTGGAAAGCAGGTTGGGGAGACAATTGAAGTTGAGGTTCCAGCAGGAAATATTAAGTATAAAATTATTGATATAAAAAATGATTAACACCCGGAATTACCCCAATTCCGGGGTTTCCATTTTTTTAAGTTTTTGAAGTAGCAATTGTTTTGGGAAGGAGTGCAGTAAAAATGACAGAAGAAAATTTGAACGAGCTAATAAAAGTACGCAGAGAAAAGCTAGAAAAGTTCAAAGACAAAGATGTAGAGCCATATAGCGAGAAGTACGAACCATCAAATTTGGCAAGTGAAATAAAAGAAGATTATGAGAGCTTTGAAGAAAAAGATGTTAAAATAGCAGGAAGAGTTATGGCCAAACGTGGACATGGTAAAGCTGGATTCGCTACACTGCAAGATACTAGTGGAACTATTCAGATATATACAAGAATTGATAATGTAGGAGAAGAAAATTATGAGGTATATAAAGAACTCGATCTTGGAGATATAATAGGAGTTGAAGGATCTGTTTTTAAAACTAGAAAAGGTGAAATAACTGTTGAAGTAAAAAATTTTAGGCTTCTTTCTAAGTCCTTAAGGCCCCTTCCTGAAAAGTGGCATGGCTTAAAAGATGTAGAGCTTCGCTACCGGAAAAGGTATCTTGATTTAATAGTAAACCCTGAAGTTAGAGAAACATTTAAAATCAGAAGTAAAGTTATTCAGTCGATAAGGGAGTATTTAAACGATTTGGACTTCTTAGAGGTTGAAACCCCAATATTACATACTCTTACAGGGGGTGCCAATGCAAGACCCTTTAAGACATTTCATAATGCCCTCTATATGAATCTTTATATGAGAATAGCCACGGAGCTGCATCTCAAAAGATTGATTGTTGGTGGTTTTGACAAAGTATACGAGATTGGGCGTATATTCCGTAATGAAGGGATATCGACTAAACACAATCCTGAATTTACATCAATTGAGATTTATCAAGCATATAAAGATTACCATGATATGATGGAATTAACTGAGAACTTAGTTTATAGTGTGGTAAAAAAAGTTTTTGGATCGCCAGAAGTAAACTACCAGGATCATACGCTAAATTTCACTCCACCTTGGCCAAGGCTTACTATGGTAGAAGCAGTCAAAAAAGAGACAGGTTATGATTTTGGTAATATTGACTCAGATGAAAAGGCAAAAGAAGTGGCAAAAGAACTTGGGCTTGAAGTGGAAAAGGATTCAACTTGGGGCGAAATTTTAAATGAGATTTTCGAAGAACGAGTTGAAGGCAAACTAATACAGCCAACCTTTATATTGGACTACCCCGTTGAAGTGTCTCCTTTGGCTAAAAAAATCGAGGATAACCCTCTTCTTACTTATAGATTTGAAGGGTTTGTCATGGGTAGCGAGATAGCTAACGCCTTTACTGAGCTAAATGATCCTATTGATCAAAAAGAAAGGTTTGAAATTCAGGCATCTAAGAGAGATGCAGGAGATGAAGAAGCTCACATGATGGATGAAGATTTTATTGAAGCTCTTGAGTATGGTATGCCACCTACCGGTGGTCTTGGAATTGGTATAGATCGTTTGGTAATGTTCTTGACGGATTCGACATCAATTAGAGATGTGATTTTATTTCCAACCCTTAAGCCAACAGGGCAAGACTGAAAATCTTTGTCTTTACAAAACCGATGAGATGGGTTAAAATACCTATTGAAAAAGTTAATATGAAAACCTTCAGGGCAGGGTGAAATTCCCGACCGGCGGTAAAGCCCGCGAGCCGATATGGCTGACCTGGTGAAATTCTGGGGCCGACAGTAAGAGTCTGGATGGGAGAAGGTTTAGAAGCTTTTTGATAATGGTGTATGATGTCTAATTATGCTTTTAAAAAATTTACTCCCTGAGGTTTTCAGGGAGTATTTTATTTGGGGTGGTGAACCTTTGTGGATAACATAACAGAAATGGACGAAAAATATATGGAGAAAGGGCTAGAACTTGCAATAAAAGGGTGGGGCAAGACTAATCCAAACCCTCTTGTTGGTGCTGTAATTGTTAAGGATGATAGGGTTATTGGAGAAGGATTCCATGAAGTGTTTGGAGGTCAACATGCTGAGGTTGTGGCGATAAATGATGCTGGTGATGAGGCTAAGGGTAGTACTATTTATGTGACTTTGGAGCCATGCTCTCATTATGGTAAAACCCCTCCCTGTGTAGAAAAAATAATAGAAGCCAAGATTGGTGAAGTGGTGATAGCAAGAAAGGACCCCAATGAAAATGTTAGTGGCAAAGGAATAAAAAGGCTTAAAGATGCCGGGATAAAAGTAAAAATAGGAGTTAAGGAAAAAGAAGCAAAAATTTTAAATGATATATTTGAAAAATATATCCAGACTAAAAGGCCTTTTGTAATTTTAAAATGGGCAATGAGCCTAGATGGTAAAATTGCAAGTCATACCGGGGATTCTAAGTGGATAACAAATGACAAAGCAAGAGAAGATGTACATCTGTGGAGAGCTAGGACAGCATGCATAATGGTTGGTATACAAACAGTAATTAAGGATGACCCCATGCTCACATGTCGTCATCCTTTGTATACTTATCATCATCCTGTAAGGATAGTTTTGGATAGTGAGTTAAAAATACCACTAGATTCAAATCTAGTAAGTACAGCAAAGGAGATTCCTACAATTGTGGCGACAACAAATAAAGCACCAGAAGCTAAAAAAGAAAAACTAAATTATAAAGGAGTAGAAATTATAACCTGTTCTTGTAAATATCCGGAAAAAGAAGGCGAAGAACAGGTTGATATTGAAAAACTGTTAAATTTATTAGGGACAAAAGGCTATGACAGCATATTGATCGAAGGTGGTCAAGGGGTGCATGGAAAGTTTGTTGATCTTAAATTGGCTGATAAGGTGATATGTTACATCGGCAGTAAAGTTGTCGGTGGGGTGAGTGCTATTACATCAGTTGGAGGAGCTGGTACCAGCAAAATAAAGGATGCTTTAGAACTTTGTGACATGGATGTCCGGATGTTTGATGGTGATATAAGGGTTACAGGTTATCCTGTATGTGACTAATATGTGAGATAGGGAGGTGGTAAGAGAAAATGTTTACCGGGATAGTTGAAGAAGTCGGAAAGATGAAATCATTAAAGAAGCAGGGAGAAATGATGAAGTTAAAAGTTAGTGCAAGTAAAATTTTGGAAGACATCCAACTTGGAGACAGCATTGCAACTAACGGAGTTTGTTTAACTGTGACTGATTTTGATAAAAACTCTTTTACAGCAGATGTTATGCCAGAAACAGTCAGGAAAACTAACTTGAGAAACTTGAAGCCAGACTCAGGAATTAACCTAGAAAGAGCAATGACACCATCAAAGCGTCTTGGCGGTCATATTATGACAGGGCATATTGATGGCATTGGAACTATGGTTGATAAGAAAAAGGACGAGAAAGCCCTGGTATATACTTTTAAAATTTCTGAATTATTATCGAGATATATGGTACAAAAAGGATCTATTGCTATAGATGGGGTGAGTCTTACCATTATTGATGCTGAAAATGATTGGTTTAGTATAGGTTTGATACCTCATACTGCAGGTGAAACGATTCTAGGGGAACTAAAAGAAGGCGATGAAGTTAATTTAGAAGTTGATATAATTGCCAAATATGTAGAAAAGCTTCTTGGAAGAGAAGATAACGAAGGGGCGGAAGGATATACCAATGAGGGACAAAAGTCAAAATTAACCCTTGAGAATTTAAGAGAGTTAGGATATTAAAAATAATTTGTTAACCTATATATTTTTGGAGGAGGCGGATAATAGAATGTTTGAATTAAATTCCATATCTGAAGCGCTAGAGGACATAAAAAGAGGTAAAATGGTTATAGTTGTTGATGATGAGGACAGGGAAAATGAAGGAGACCTTCTAATGGCTGCAGAAAAAGTCACCCCTCAGGATATTAATTTTATGGCCAAATATGGTAGAGGATTGGTGTGTATGCCTTTAGAAGGTGAAAGATTAAAAGAGCTTGAGATACCTCTCATGGTCAGGGAAAATACAGATGATAAAGAGACTGCTTTTACCGTGTCAGTAGATGCTAGAGAATGTGATACAGGGATCTCGGCTTACGAAAGGGCACTTACCATAAAAAAGATAATGGATCCTGAAACTAAGCCGGAAGACTTGATACGCCCAGGGCATATATTCCCATTAGAGGCAAGGTCTGGAGGTGTACTAAAAAGAGCGGGCCACACTGAAGCAGCTGTGGACCTCGCAAGGCTTGCTGGGTTAGAGCCTGCAGGAGTTATATGTGAGATTATGTCCGATGACGGTACGATGGCTAGACTGCCTGAGCTAGTTGAATTTGGGAAAGAACACAACCTAAAAATCATTACGATTGCTGATTTGATTGCATACAGGAGAAAATCTGAAAAACTTGTTAAGTGCTTGACAAGTGTGGAGCTTCCTTCAAAACATGGTCATTTTAAAGTTTATGTGTATCAAGATGAGATGAATAATGACCATCATCTTGCAATTGTAAAAGGAAATCCTAGAGAAGCTAATGAACCGGTTCTTGTTAGGGTTCATTCAGAGTGTTTGACAGGAGATGTTCTTGATTCTCTTCGCTGTGATTGTGGGGATCAGCTAACTACTGCCCTTAGAAAGATAGAAGATGAAGGGGTTGGAGTAGTATTATATATGCGCCAGGAAGGTAGAGGTATTGGCCTTGTAAATAAACTTAAAGCTTATAAACTTCAGGATGAAGGTAAAGATACCGTGGAAGCCAATGAAATTTTAGGGTTTCCTGCAGACTTAAGAGATTATGGTATAGGGGCTCAGATGCTTAGGGATTTGGGTCTAGACAAAATTAAGCTTTTAACTAATAATCCAAAGAAGATTATAGGACTAAAAGGATATGGTCTAGAAATTGTTGAAAAGGTTTCTCTGGAGATTGAACCTAATGATTATAATTCTTGTTATCTTGGAACTAAAAAAGAGAAAATGGGACATATGCTTGAAAAAACCAATAATGAGGGAAAACAATAAATGTTTTCAAGCCCTTTTTAAAATAAAGGGCCTAGAGAATTAAATTTTTAATAATAAAAAGGGATTAGAGGTCTATTGATTTTTATGCTGAAATAATTAAAAATATAAGGGAGGCAGAAAATTATGGTTAAAAATTATGAAGGACAGTTAAAAGCAGATGGGATTAGACTAGGAATTGTGGTATCGCGTTTTAATGAAATGATAACCTCAAGGTTATTAGGTGGTGCAATTGACGCTTTCAAAAGACATGGAGGAAATGAAGAGGACATAGGTGTAATTTGGGTGCCTGGATCATTTGAACTGCCCTGGGCAGCCAAAAAAGCAGCTAATTCTGGCAAGTTTGATGCAGTAGTATGCCTTGGAGCGGTAATAAGAGGAGATACACCTCATTTTGACTATGTTGCAAATGAAGTGAGTAAAGGCGTAGCCAAGATTGGATTAGATAGTGAGATACCAGTTATTTTTGGGGTGCTTACTACAGAAAATGTTGAACAGGCTATAGAAAGAGCAGGAACAAAAGCAGGTAATAAAGGTTGGGATGCGGCTAACTCAGCCATAGAAATGGTTAGTTTGAACAATGTTTTATAAGTTGGAGGGAACCAAAATTTGTTAACTAAGAGAACGGTCAGACTAGCTGGTATAATACCTGAATGTGTAGTTAATGGCCCTGGAGGGATCAGCTTTACAATTTTCGCCCAGGGCTGTAATCATAAATGTGAAGGTTGTCATAACCCAGAAACTCATGATTTTAATTCAGGTAAATCCTATACTCTTTCTGAGCTAATTAAAGAAGTAGAAAAATATCCACTGTCAAATGTAGTAACCTTTACTGGTGGAGATCCTTTTTTCCAGGCAGGTTCGTTTAAATATTTGGCTGATTACTTGAAAAGTGATTATAAACTGGTTGGTTATACTGGTTATTATTTTGAAGAGCTATTACAGATAGAAGATGATGATAAGATCGAGTTTTTAAAACAACTCGATCTCCTTATTGATGGGCCCTTTGTTAAAGATAATAAAGATATTGGCCTTAAGTTTAGAGGTTCAACAAATCAAAGAGTTATTTATGTAAAAGAAAGTCTAAGAGAAAAAAGTCCTGTTTTAGCTAAAGAATTTATGTGGTAAAATCTTATAAGTCAGCAGGCAAATTTGTTTTTAAAGGAGAGGTTTCTATGAGCGAGGAAAGGATCGAGGAGAGGGTAGTAGGCTTAGAAGCTTTTGGTAGTATGCCCTCAAGGGTAACCAAGAGGGATGGGCGAACACAGCCCTTTGATCCATCAAAGATTACAGAGGCTATTAAGAAAGCTTTTACTGCTGTAGGAGATGACAACCATACCCTGGCATTATCTCTAACCTACAAGGCGATTCAAAAACTAATAGAAAAAGATCTAAAGGCACCAACAGTACCTCAGATTCAGGAAATTGTGGAAAACACCTTGATGGAAGCAGAACTATTTGAGACAGCCAGGGCTTATGTTATATATAGGAATGATAGGGATAGGATCAGGGAAGCTAATACAAGCTTGATGCAGGAACTGCTTAGGGTTTTAAAGACTAGAGATCAGGAAAATGCAAATGTTAACGGAGATGCCCCAATGGGCAAGATGCTAAAGGGCGGCTCAGAAGCAATGAAAGGAGTATATTTGAGCCATTATGCAAAGCCAGAACATTCAAAAGCTCATAGAGATGGATACATACATATACATGATGCTGATTTTGCTGCAATAGGTACGACTACTTGTCTTCAGATTCCGTTGGACAGGCTTCTAAGAGAAGGATTTAATACAGGGCATGGCTGGATTAGTCCGCCAAAGTCAATAGAATCCGCAGCTTCTTTAAGCTGTATTATTTTCCAGTCTAACCAAAATGATCAGCACGGCGGGCAGTCATATGTAGCCTTTGATAATTCCATGGTGCCTTATGTCAAAAAGACTTTTGATAAGGTAAAAAAAGAACTTGAAGAAGTAGGCGTAGATGAGGATTTAGAAGAAAAAGTTTGGAAAATTGTCAGAAAGAGAACCTATCAGGCCATGCAGATTTTTGTATTTAATCTAAATACCATGCACAGCAGGGCGGGTGCCCAGGTTCCTTTTACCTCGGTTAATTTTGGCTTAGATACAACCCCTGAAGGGCGTCTGGTCATAGAGATGCTTCTAAAAGTTTACAAAAAGGGGCTTGGAAAAGGGGAAACGCCAATATTTCCAAATTTGATTTTTTCACTGGCAAAAGGAATTAACAAACAACCTGGCGATCCTAATTATGACTTGAGAAAGCTTGCCCATGAAGTCTCATGTGAGAGGCTTTTCCCTAATTACTCAAATCAGGATGCTTCATTTAATGCACCTTACTTCTATAGGGAAGAAGACCCTCAAATTATAGCCTACATGGGTTGTAGGACCAGGGTCATATCAAATAGAGACAAGGACAGTGAAGTTACAGAAGGTAGAGGAAATCTCTCTTTTACTTCGATTAATCTTCCAAGACTTGCTTTAGAGAGTGATAGCCTTGAAGAGTTTTATGATAAACTAAAAGAAACTCACAGGCTTGTGGTGGAGCAGCTTTACGATAGATATAGAGTTCAGATCAGTAAAAAAGTCAAGGAATTTCCTTTTTTGATGGGGCAAAAACTATATCTAGACAGCGAAGGTCTTGAGCTTGAAGACAAATTGGAAAAACCTTTAAAACATGGTACTTTATCAATTGGTTTTATTGGACTGGCAGAGGCCTTAAAGGTATTAAAAGGAGAACACCACGGCGAAAGTTATGAGTCATTTGAAACAGGGCTTCGGATAGTGGAATTTATGGATAGATTATGTAAAGAGGCTTCAGGTGAATACAATTTGAATTTTAGTCTTTTGGCAACTCCGGCTGAAGGATTATCAGGTAGGTTTACAAAGTTAGATAGAGAAAAATTTGGGGTTGTTCCTGAAGTTAACGATAAAGATTGGTATACCAATTCATTTCATATTCCTGTAGAGTATCCTATAAGTGCTTATGAGAAGATTAAACGTGAATCTGCTTTTAATAAATACACACCTGCAGGGCATATAAATTATGTTGAACTAGATGCTGCGCCAAAAGGGAATATAGAAGCCTTTGAGCGCCTGGTGGACGGAGCAGTAGAAAATGATTGTGGATATTTTTCTGTGAATTTCCCTGTAGATCAGTGTCTTGGCTGTAATCACAATGGTGTTATTGATGAAAAAAGCTGTCCCGTATGTGGATCTAAAAAAATACAAAGGGTAAGAAGGGTTACCGGATATCTAGGAGTATTTGAAGAAACTCTAGATGAAGAAGGTGAAACTAAAATAAGTGGTTTCAATGATGGTAAGTTCAATGAGTGTAAGAATAGAGTTGCTCATCTAAAAGGCTATAAGAATTAGATCTTTGACTTTTGAACTAGAATCATATTTAAATTTTTAGTCTATTATAGTCAATTTTTGGTGCTGTGCCCGGTTTAATACCAGTGGACCTTTTGGTAGTTAAGCCGGGCTTCTTTAAATTTTGGTTGTAAAATTAATTGCGCTGGGAATTTCCTAAAAAGCTCGCAAAGTATATTAAGGCATAAAGTGGATAGGATAGAAATAGTAAAAATTGAATTGTGAAATAACTAATGAAAAAGGCAGATGATTTTAAGTTATGTTGGTAAAACTAATTAAAAAAATGTTAGCTAGAAATAAACTTCCTCCGTCAAAAAAACTTCCTGAGGATGTGCTTATAAAAAGAAATAGCAGATTAGCCCGTTTTGTACATTGGTTTCATCTGATAAGTTTTTTTCTGCTAACTATTACGGGGCTTGCTTATTACTATCCTATTATAGCCACGCCTGTAGCGGGAATAGCATCTAGTATGGTTATACATAGAGTTATTGGTGTAGTTTTTATTATAGTTCCCGTTGTTTTAATAATTATATATTTTAGAAGATTTATTCTTTATATGTCAGATTATTCTGGTTGGCAGATAAAAGATGTTAAGTGGTTTTTGAAATTTCCTTTATTTATGTTACTTCCTGCCAAAATTAAAATGCCCTCTTTTAACGGTAAAATTAATCCTGGACAGAAGCTTCTTGGTAGTGGCATGCTCATAGGAAGTTTTTTGATGGCTATAAGCGGGCTATTTAGAATGTTAACAAATCATTTGTCTCCAAATATAATAACTGGATCTGCTTTTATACATCAGCTGCTCTTCCCCCTGCTTATTTTACTTTTATTGGGGCATGTTTTTATTGGTTCTGGAATTCATCCAATCTATCGGGGAGTTTCTCGGGGTATGCTTGGAGACGGGAAGCTTAGAGTAGGTCTAGTGAGGATTCACTGGAAAGACTGGTTAGACAAAGGGCCTTCAAGTAATTTGACCAGCGGATGGAAGGTGTTAATAACTTTTTTGTTAATTTCAGGATTGATATATGTAGGCCCTCTCTTATTAATAGAACCAGAAATTGACCTAACAAAAGAAAATCCTATTGATAGAGAAAAAATAAACCCAGGAATATATTCCAATGAAGAAAATGAGGCTTCTAATCAGGTTTCTATAGAAGTGGAAAAGGACGGTGAAATATACTATATTATCCACGATGATAATATTAAATCTTTAACTTCATGGCAGGCAAAAGATATCCTTATAAATTCTATCTTAGTGGAGAAAAATAACAAAGATAATAATGATTAACTATTGGGGGCTTTTGCTTGATTTTTAAAAATGGCTCAGAAGTTAAAATGACTAGGCGTGAGTTTTCAAAGTTGGCCTTTAGATGGGGCGCATTCATCGTCCTTGGTGGTGTCTTTTTTGACAAGGAATATTTAACTTTATTCAAAAATTCAAGTGCCCTAGCCATAGATGATATAGACAGGTGGGTCTATTCTACTTGTACTTTTTGTGCGGTAGGATGTGGAGTTTGGCTTGGGGTAAAAGACGGGCATGTAACTGCAGCAAAAGGAATGGCAGACCATCCAAATAACTGGGGATATCTCTGTGTCAAAGGGATATATCAGTACCAGGTAGTACACAGCAAAAAACGTGGGACAACACCTTTAATTCGTGAAAATAGTAGGCTTGTAGCTACTAACTGGGAAGAGTCCTTCAACGTGATTTCACAAAAATTTAATGAAATAATTGAAAATTATGGTCCAGATGCTCTCGCTATTTATCATGGCAACCAGCTTATACAAGAAGAATATTATCTAATTACCAAGCTTGCTAATGGTGGGATAGGGACAAAAAATATTGATGTTAATTCCAGATTATGTTCTTTGTCAGCAACTGAAGGTTTTTCTAGGTCACTTGGTGAGTCTGTAACACCGGGTAATTTTGAAGACTTAGAAAAAGCTGATTGCATTATTATTGCCGGTCATAACCCAGCAGAAAATCATCCCGTGCTATTTTATCGTTTAAAAAGGGCAAAAGATGAACACGACCCTACAATTATCCTGGTAGATCCCCGCCGGACACCGACAGCTGATATTGTTGACTATCATTTGGCCCTTGAAGCAGGGACAGATACTGTGCTTTTCAATTCAATTATAAATGTTTTAATTAAAGCAAGGTTAATAGATAACTCTTTTATCGAGAAGCATACAACAAATTTTGATACCTTGGCCAAATCAGTAGAAGAATACACTCCTGAAAAAGCATCAGAAATTACAAAAATCCCTGCAGATACTATCCGAAAAATAGCACTAAAATTTGGAGAAGCTCGCTCCTCTTTAATCCTCTGGTCAGTTGGCATAAACCACAAGACTGATGGGACCAGGCTTGTTAATCTTTTTAATAATATTTGTCTTATAACTGGCAATATAGGAAGACCAGGTACGGGACCTTTTTATATGGAAGGACAAGGTTCTAGTTCAGGGCCTACCGGGAGTATTACCACCCTTCCAGGAGGCCTGGAATTTGACGAAGACGAAGACAGAAAAGAACTTGCAGAGCTATGGCAGGTACCTCTAGAGACAATTCCTACAGATGAGGGGATATTTACCACAGAGATGTTGGAAGAGATGAAAGAAGGCAAGATAAAAGCTTTGTGGGTAATTGGTACAAATCCCATGCTATCAATGCCTGATTTAAACAAATTTCAAAACGCCCTTTTGAAGTTGGAACTCTTAGTAGTTCAGGACTGCTACCCCGATACTTCTACAGCCAAAATGGCCGACGTATTTTTACCTGCTGCAATGTGGTCTGAAAAGACAGGAACTTTTGTCAACTCTGAAAGACGGGTGAACCTTGTAAAAAAAGCCGTTGATCCTCCGGGGGAGGCTTTGCCCGACTGGAAAATATTTCGGGCAGTAGGCAAAAGAATGGGATATTCTGATTTAGTAGATTTTGACTCAACAGAAGAGATATTTAATGAGTGGAGAGAAGTTTCAAAAGGGACCAAAAAAGATATGTATGGAATAACTTATGAAAAGGTCGAATCACAAAGGGGTGTACGCTATCCCTGCAGAAGTCTCGAAGATCCAGGGACTGATCGCTTGTATTCTGATCTCGAGTTTCATACCTCCCATGGTAAAGCTAGGCTTATTACAGCCAGGTTTTTTGGCCCTGCAGAAGAAACAGATGAAGAATATCCATTTCAGCTTTTGACAGGAAGAGTACAGCAGCTATGGATGACTAATACCAGAACCCGCCTTTCCCCTGACTTAATGTCTGAGGTAGGGCCACCATTTGCCCAGATATCCCCAGAAGTTGCTGGTGAGTTAGATATTGATGAATTTGAAGAGATAAGACTTGTTTCTAGGCGAGGAGCTATAGAGTTAAAAGCAGAAGTTACAGATAGGGTCTTGCCTGGGCATGTATTTGTGCCCTTTCATTTTAGCGAAGCACCGGTTAATTTTCTGACAGTTAATGAAGTTGATCCTTACTCTAAAGAACCTGCTTTGAAAAGTTCTGCTGTAAAAATAGAAAAATTACAGCAAGATTAATTAAGTAAGTAAATTAACGCAAATTAAGTTGAGGTGTTTTACATGAAAAAAATAATATTTTTTTCTGTTATTATAATGATTTTGTTGACGGCTTTTTCTTTGCACCTGAAAAATACCCCTGTGCATCAAGAATCAGAAAATAATAACAACACATTATATAACAAAATAGCGTCAGGGGAACCAAGCGCTAAGACCTGCAGTTATTGTCACCATGAGATAACTGAAGGATTACAAAAGTCAGATCACGGTAAGGCTGGAGTAGATTGTGCTTCCTGTCATACATTTAACAAGGGTGTTTTAGATAACCCTGATGATTACCTCAAGGAAGGTTTTTATGAAGATGTCGGTTTATCAAAATGTAAAAGGTGTCACAGCGCTCAGTATCAAGATTGGCAGGGAGGAAGTCATGTTAACCCTTTAACTAAATTTTATTTAAATATTACCGGTGAACAGGAATACATAAACTTCTCTACTGATTTTGAAAATAAACAAAAAAATCCCTGCCTTAGTTGTCACCAGCCCCATCAAATTAATCGTTAGCCTAGACATTACTTGATCAAGATATTGTTAAAACTGATAAAAAACACCATATTCTGGTGGGGGATAGTGCCAGTCAATATTTTCATAAGGACATGCAATAATGCAGGCACCACATTCTACACAGCGCTCGTAATCTATTTGAATATAAGTTGATTTGTTTTCAGTAGTATAGTAAACATCGGAAGGGCATATGTAGGTACACGGGGTTTTTTCGCATTTATTTTTGCATAGTTCTGGATTTCTTATTTTGATGTGAGTAAAAGGTGCTGGATCAATGTTTAATAGCTCATCTATACTCAATAAAATTCCCCCTGTTTATTAATTTAGTTCTTTATTTAATAGTTTCTTAGTTATGCAAAACTCCAGTATCTTATTGCCTGTATCAAATCTTCTAATGATTTAAAAGGCAGCTGCTTTTTGGATAATATTTTAAGTAATGTTTTTTGCTCTTCTTTAGAGGTCTTTTGGTCTTCTGTGAAAAACTCATGTGCTAGTTCATTTACAAGGCTTGTTATTAAGTGATCTGCATCTTGATGTTGTTTTAAATAATTTATAACCTGTTTTTTCGACTTTATATCTTTAAGATAAAATGTCTTATTTAGCCTATGTTCATAGTTAGCTAGCATTTTCTTAGAAAAATCATTTTTAGCTTTAGCTTGTGTTATGGTTTCCCCTGCTTCTTTTCCAGAAAGCATTGCTATGTCAGTGCCTCTTCTTCCTTTAACCATCATTGCTGCATCCCCTGCAACCAAGACTCCGTCATCATAAAGCTTTGGCATGTATTTATATCCGCCTTTTACAGTCATTTTACCCTTGTATTCTAAAACTTCTGCTCCTTCAATTAATCTTTTGATTAATGGGTGAGATTTAAATCGTTTTAATAAATATTCAGGGGCTACATTCTTTTCAACTAGCTCATTTAAAGTTCCCCCCACGGTAATATTGATGGTATCCTTATTAGTCCAAATCCCACCTTTTCCGGTAACTGTAGACATTTGATTGCCTGCAAAACCTATCACTGCGCCTTCGTCTTTTTCTAAGTGAAATCTGCTTTCAATCTTTTCGGGTGGAAGAGCCAAGGTTTCACTGCTGTGCAAAGTGAAAATATGACTTGGGAATTTACTTCTTAGTCCTGCTTTTTCTGTTAAAGGAGCGTTTACTCCTTCGGTGAGTACAACTACTCCGGCTTCTACTTCCTTGCCATCATGAAGTTTTACTCCTCTTACTTTTTTCTTTTTATTAAAAATAGATTTTTCGAATAACAGATCTGTTATAAGGGTGTTTAAATGAAGCTCCGCACCTTGCTCTGTGGCTTTGTCTGCCATCCATGCATCTACCTTTGGCCTTAAGGCAGTGAATTTATTGTGAGGTGGGTAGCCGAAAAGTAAATCCATATACCCCACTTTCACCCCTGACTCTTTTTCTAAAAACCAAACTTCATCTGTGATTACTTTTCTCTCCCATGGTGCATCTTTCCAGAAATCTGGGAAAACCTCCTGGCAGGTTCTTCGATAGAATGTTCCTCCATAGACATTCTTGTCTCCGGGTTTTTTACCTCTTTCCATCATAGCTACATTTAAACCATTACCGGCCATTTCGTATGCAGCACTTGAACCTGCAGGACCTGCTCCAACTATCACCACGTCATAATAATTCTTCAATTTTGATACCTCCTAACATTTTCATTATGTCATTAAGTTGTATTTTTAGTATAACCATTTAAATTTGGGCTAATATAAATAGAAATTAATAGCATATTAGATAAAAGTTAAAGATAAAGATAGGCGTATTATTAAAATATGATCCTACTGCAAAAAGTCTATTCACAAAAGTGTAGTGTTTTTAATTTAAAAACAAAACATTGTTTATATGACTTTTTGCAGCAGAGTCAAATATAGAAGGAGTGTATCACTGTGGAGATAGAAGTGTTTGAGTCTTTTGATAAATGGAAAAAATACCTGGGTACAAGTGTGCTTGCTGCAAAAAAAACTGGTCTTTCAGAAGATAAAGTGGTTGTGGTTGCCAAAATGTTAGGTGAACTGCTGGCAAAAAAAGTGGATCCGGCAAATAGAGAGCAAAGGTTATTAAAAGAACTGTGGGATGTTGGTTCCGAGGAAGATAAAAAAGTTCTTGCAAAACTTATTACCAGAATGGTTGAAGAAGAGATGGAAAGATAATTAGAAGCCTATCTGAAAAGGATAGGCTTCTAGAATGTAAAGCTATGAAAATCATGCTCTAACTTAATAATGTGGCCTTGCTGGTCAATAAAGATTTTGGTTGATGGATGGGTTAGCTTAGAAGTATCTAATTTAGGGAAAACTTTTATGATTGTTAAATCCCTATCTTTTTTATATTCTTTATCACTTAATATGAACTCGTAATCAAGATCTGGTTCACTTAACTCATGTGAATAAAAGAATTTTTTGGCTTTTTCTAAAAGATGTTTTTCTTTTTTTCATCTTCATCTACACTGAACTTAGAAACTTTTTCCTGGCTTGATTTTTGGCTATATTCTATAATTCCTCTAGAGAGATCTATTTCTAAAATTTCCTCTTCTGTTTCAAAAACCTTAAACTCATTGTTCTTTTCCAATATATCTTGTTGATTAAAATTAAAACTTTTTGCTAACTCTAAAGCCTGCTCGCTAGATAATTCTTTGTTTTCAAGCTGATCATCTAACTTATGCACAAGATCTTTTTTGGGCTCTTCATCTAGTTCTTCCTCTGGAGCTTCCATAATTGATGGTTTGTCATCTTCCCCGTCATCTACTGCTTCATCCTCTTCCTCTGCCTCTGCTTCTTCTGTTAACATTTCGTCCTTTGATTCTTTTTCTATCTCATCTTCTGCCTCTTCTGTTTGGACAAAGAACTCTTCCGGTGATCTGTCGTCAGTTATATCACTCCACAATGTAAGGGAAATTATTGTGATAAGAAAGCAGGCAGCAACAGCAGAAGAGATCTTTATCATTCTTCTTTTTTTCTTTTTTCTTTTGTTAGCGTATTCTATCATCAATGTTTCTTTTAGCTCTTCTTTAAAGCCGTCTCGTGGGTTTTTTGCCGGGATATTTTTTAAGAACTCTATAGTTTTCTTATCTTCATCTGATAAAGAAGGGATATCTTCGTGTTGGGTAGTGTCTTCATCTCTGGTAACATTTTGGTCATTATAAATATCCGCACTGCGTCTATTTTTTTCATTTTTGTTGTTTTTCTGGCTCATTATATCACCCCTCTTTTTTGGAGCTCAAAAGTTAGAGCCTTAATTCCCCTGTACAATAACCCTTTGACTGCACCTTCATTTTTATTCATGACTTCAGCAATTTCTTTTATCTTCAAATCTTCAAAGAACCTTAATATTATCACATCCTGCTGGGGCTTTGACAAAGTGTATATAACATCTGTAACTTCTTCCTTATTAAATTTTGTGATAAGTGCTTCTTCGGGATTATTTTGAGGGTTGTTATTTGCTGCTGCTACTTTATCAATATAACCTTCAAAATCATCTTCTTTAGAGTCTTGTTCAGCGTTTCTAGCTTTTTTACGGTAAAAATCTATTAAATAATTTCTTGCAATCGTGAAAAGCCAGCTTTGAAACTGTTCTTTGTTTTTGCATTTTGAAATATTGTTTAGGACTTTTATGAATATGTCTGAAACGAGATCTTCTGCAAGCTGTTCACTGTTTACTCTGTAATAGATAAAATTATAAACTTTTGGAAAGAAGTATTCGTATAATTTTTCAAAATAAATAGGATCATTTTCTGCTTTCTTTACCATTGAGGCAAGTTCTTCTTTACTTAATTGCAACCGGGTTCACCCTTTCCGGACAAAAGACCCAGGTATTTTTATAGACGTATAATCACCAAAAAAGTAATGCTTGATTCTGGTGCGAAAAGTCTATTCACAAAAGTAAAGTGTTTTTAATTGATACATCTAAGATTCGTCAGCAGTCGAAATAAGGCTCCCTAATTAAAGAACTCATCCTGAGTTCAATTAGCTAATGACCTCCTGTCATTAGGCCTTATTTCTTCTGCTTTCTCATCAAAGATGTATTGCCAATTAAAAACAAAACTTTGCTCATATGACTTTTTGCACCAGAATCTTGCTTAAATATGCATATTATAATTCATCCTGCAAGTTTCGCCCGAAGGTTTCAATTTCTGTTAAAATTTCGGGCCTATTTAATATTTCACCAAGAGCATCTATGCCACCATAATAGAAACTATGAGTAAGGTCAATGTTTAAATTTAAGCAAAATATTTCAAGAATTCCCTTAACGTTTTCAAAAAAACTTTGTTTGTTATAACCAGATACTACATACAAAATGACTTTTTTGTTATTAGAAGGCGGAATTACCGGCTCATTTAACAGATATTTTGCTGCATAATAGGGTTGAAATCTATCTATAAAGGCTTTGAACTGAGCGGGCACACTAGCGAAATAAATAGGAGTAACAAAGGTTATAATATCTGAATCTTCAATTATTGGATAAAGAGTCTTCATATCGTCCTTTATTACACATTTCGCTTTGTCATCGCAGTAACCACACCCCCTGCAGGGGTTAATATTATAATCGGTCAGGCGAATTATATTATTGCTTTGAGGATTGTTTTTATTCCCTAAGTACCAGGAGCTTACACCTTTTTCAAAGTGCTCAGCTATATATTTTGAGTTTCCTTTTTTCCTTGGGCTTGCTACAAAAGTTGAAATCTTCATAAAGCATCATCTCCATAAAAATATTTTTACTCATTTAAGTATAACTTAGATTTTATTTCTTTACAAAGTGTTAAAAATAAGTTTATCATATTAATATAGCTTTAATAAGCTTGTCAAACTTAGGAGGATAAAATTGTAAAAATGTCTAAATATAATACTATCAAAAAATATGCAAGAGAGGAAACCATTATAAAAAAATCTAAATTTATAGCCTCTGTAACTAGGGCATCAACTGAAGAAGATGCCTGGAAGTTTGTTAACAAAATAAAAGAAGAATTTTCAGATGCCACCCATAATGTTTTTGCCTTTAGGATTGGTAGAAAAGGAGAGATCACAAAACAAAGTGATGATGGAGAACCCGGTGGAACAGCAGGAAAACCGGTGTTAGAAGTGATTAAAAATGAAGACCTTAAAGACACAGTAGTGGTAGTAACTAGATATTTTGGGGGGATATATTTAGGTGCTGGTGGGCTTGTCAGGGCATATAGTAGTGCAGCACATCTTGGCATAAAAACGGCCGGCATTGTAAAAAAACAGCTTTTTAAGAAGCTTAGTATTAAAATAGACTATTCATCATGGGGTAAGTTACAAAATGAGCTAAAAAATATATTTGGAATTGTCGAAGATGCAATTTACGAAGACATGATAACTTTGACGGTTTTAATTCCCCCGGACCAACTTGACTATTTAAAAGATTTGGTTAATAATTTAACGGGCGGGACAGGAAATATTGATGAATTAGATGAATTATACATGGTACCGTAAGTAAAACATTAAAAGTTATGAATAAACATTTTGCAGTAGAACATAGTTAGTTTTAATATTTAAAGGAGGGTTTTTTATGTCAGAAGTATTAGAAATTGAAGACTCAAATTTTGAAGAAGAGGTTTTAAATTCGGACAAACCTGTACTGGTGGATTTTTGGGCTCCCTGGTGTGGACCTTGTAAAATGGTTTCGCCTATAATTGATGAACTTGCCAGTGAGAATGGAGATGAGATTAAGGTCTGTAAAATAAACGTAGACGAAAACAAAGAAACAGCAAGCAATTATCAGGTGATGAGCATACCAGCTATTTTTATCTTTAAAGATGGTGAAGTTAAAGAACAAGTAGTTGGGTATCTACCAAAAGAGGAACTGCAGGAAAAAATAGACAACGCAGTCTCCTAAGTTTTATCAAATAAAAACAGTTTTTTTTAGAGGGTTTTAGAGGGTTATTAATTTAAGGGCTTTTCGAAAGAAGAGCCCTTTTTTGTATTATTTTATAATATTTGAGGTATAGCTAAATTGAGGCGTGCAATTTAAAACACTTATTTTTAATCTTAGGAGGATATCAAACAAAATGAAAACAATGTGGAAAGGTGCTTTGAATTTTGGCCTTGTCAATGTCCCGGTAAAAATGCATACAGCTACCGAGAAAAAGTCCATAAAATTTAAATATCTTCATAAAGACTGTCATGCTCCAGTAGAATATAAACGGATATGTTCGGCATGTAATAAAGAGATATCCTGGGATGAAATTATAAAGGGATATGAGTATGAACCAGGCAGATATGTGGAGATTGATGAAAAAGAGTTAGAGAACATACCTGACGAAAGATCTAAAACTATAGAGATATTAGATTTTGTAGATTTAAAAGATATAGATCCGGTATATTATGACAAAACTTATTATTTGTCCCCGCAAGAGACAGGAGAAAGAGCTTATTTACTGCTAAAAAAAGCTTTAGAAAACAACTCTAAAGTTGCAATTTGTAAAGTAATAATTAGATCAAAAGAGAGTCTTGCATGTGTCAGGGTATACAATGATGTGCTTACCCTTGAAACCATGTTTTATCCTGATGAAGTTAGAGATGTAGGGGATATTACATCTTTTCAGTCAAGTGTTAAGGTTCATGACAAAGAACTTGAAATGGCCAATAAATTAATAGAAAATTTGACTTCTGAATTTGATCCAGGTAAATATAAAGATAACTATCGTGAAGCTTTACTTGAGCTTATCAGAAGCAAAGTAGAAGGTAAAGAAATAAAGACTCCAAAACTAGAACAAGAAGATAAAGTTGTAGATCTTATGGAAGCTTTAAAAGAAAGTGTTAAAATGGTAGAAGAGGATGAGGATCAAAGGACAGGGTGATTGTCTTTTATTTTTCGTTTATGAAACCTTCGATAACTGGTGATCTTAAAGTATTATCAGGAGTCCATCCCATAAATTTTACTTTCACAGATAACTTAGGTGCCAAAAAGGCAACTTCCTCGTTATTTTTTAAATAAATTTTTTCTGAAAATGGTGAGGATGAAGATAACTCTTTTTTGAATCTGCTAAGTAAATCAAAATCTTTCTCACTTAAACCTGTAGAAGCTCTGCCAATGTAGATTAACTTATCATTTGCTTGCTTATTATGTTTGATGCCTAGGATCAGGCTTTTGGGCTCTTTATTTCTATATATAAGCCCACCTACATAGGCAGATATGTGCTTGAAATTTTTGATTTTATGCCAGGTGGGGTGTTTTTTGCCTGGATAATACAGCCCTTTTTTTTCTTTGCTGACAACACCTTCAAGGCCTTTTTTCAAAACAAAGTCAAACAAGTTTTTGCCATCAAGAGTGCTCTGAATAATTTTTAGACGATTGGTTTCATTTATAACGTTTTTAAGTATACTCAATCTTTTTTCAAGAGGTGTAGATAATAAGCTCTCTCCATTTAATTCTAATATGTCAAAGATTATATAATTGACAGGTAATAAGGTTACTAGATTATTTTTTGGATTTTTGGTTCTATCTCTTTTAAGAACTTTAAAGAAATCAGGAAGTCCGCTTTCGTCGATAGTTATTACTTCTCCGTCTAACACACAGGAATTTTCTTCAAAGTTATCTCTAATTTCGCTTAATTCAGGATATGTAGTATTCCTTGGCTCTCCATTTTTTGTTCTTAACACGATTTTTTCTTTATCAAAGTGGGTTAGTATTCTAATCCCGTCCCATTTTACCTGGAACAGTCTATTTTCGCTGCTTTTAATTTCATTTTTCAAAACGGGTTCCATTGGTTTTAGTATATTATCTCACTCCTTACTGGTGATTCTGATGCAAAAAGTTTATATTTTTCCTGCTTTCTCATCAAGATGTATTATAATTAAAAACAAAACTTTGTTCATATGACTTTTTGCACAGAATCACTGGTTTATATTAAATCAAAATTTTAGGAGGCTATGTAGTGGTAGAGAAAGAAATTATTGATATCTTGGGTAGAGATGTAACTCTTACCAACCTTGATAAATATCTTTGGCCAGAATTAAAAGTTGCAAAGTATCACTTGATTGATTATTACATAAAAATTTACCCTTATATCAAGCATCATCTAGCAGATCGTCCACTCGTTTTTAATAGATATCCTGATGGAATATACGGCAAAAGCTTTTATCAAAAAAATATTCCGACTGGTGCCCCCAAATGGGTAAAAAGGATAAATATCAATTCAAAAAATAATGAGAAAGCTAAAGAATATGTTTTGTTAGATCATCCTTCTACTCTGGTATGGTTAGCTAATCTTGCCTGTATAGAAATACATCCATGGCTTTCTAAGGTAGAAAGCCTTGACAATCCGGATTTTGTAGTATTTGATCTGGATCCTATGATAGATGTTACGTTTCAAGAGGTTAAAAAAACAGCAAAGGTAATTAAAAAAATTTTAGACGAACTTGAATTAAGAGCTTATCCAAAGCTATCTGGCTCAACAGGGATTCAAATTTTTTTGCCTGTCAAACCACAGTACAGCTATCAAGAAGTAAGAGAATTTGGACATAAAGTAATGAAAGTAGTAAATGGCCTAATTCCAGAAACTACTACATTAGAAAGAAAAGTTGACAAAAGAGGCAAAAAAATCTATCTTGATTATATGCAAAATGTCAAAGGTAAAACCATTTCTGTAGTTTATGGTACAAGGCCACTAAAAAACGCACCTGTTTCTGCGCCTATTAAATGGAAAGAACTTGATGATGCGACCTTGAGGCCGGATAGCTTTAATATTTTTAACATCTTTCAAAGGTTAGAAGAATATGGAGACTTGTTTTATCCGGCTCTTACGGATAAGCAGAAAATTGATAACTTACTTTAGCCTCCAATTATTAGACCACCAGCCTCTTACTGGCATATCAAAGGAGGGCATGGCGATTTCTTCTTTGTACCATTTAAGTAATTTGAAATGTTTTGAGCTTAGTTTAGATCTTGGTTTTTTTATTTTCACTTATAGAACCTCCTTTTTTATTTTTAGACTTTGTTAAAAGAGTTTGTATGTTTATTATGTCTTCTGTGATTATAATAATTCAGATGAGGAGTGAGCACTCATGATATCAGAACTAGAAATTATTTTAAGATTAATATTAGCTGGGATAGCTGGCGGGGTTATTGGCTTTGAAAGAGAGCAGCATAATAGGCCTGCTGGATTTAGAACCCATATTCTTGTTTGTGTTGGAGCATGTCTTATGACCCTTGTATCAATATATTCTTTCGATGGTCCTGAAGGTCAGATTGGTAGAGGTGCAGATCCTGCAAGGATTGCATCATCTATTATAACAGGTGTAGGTTTTTTGGGCGCGGGAACTATACTTAGACAGGGTAGTACCATCAGGGGACTTACTACAGCGGCAAGTATATGGGTTGTTGCAGGAATAGGGCTTGCTTTTGGTGCAGGCTTTTATTTTGGAGGAACAATTACTCTTGTTATTATAGTGATTAGTCTGTATAGCCTTGGTAATGTGGAAAGAGTACTTGCCAGAAAAAGAAGGTTTAGGGAGCTAAAAATTAGAGTTCTTGACCAGCCGGGGATGTTGGCAAAAATAACAAAAATACTTGGTGACAGAGGTGTTAATATCTCCAATATATGGATGAGCGAAGCTGAGTTTTTAGAAGATTACCAGGCACACGTGATATCAATAATTTTGCATGTTAGAGTGCCCGGGAAATTAAATATTGATGATCTCTTGCATGTAGTATTTCATTCAGAAGGGGTGTTAGAGCTTAGCTGGGAAGGGACGGATATAACAGCAGAAACTCTTGAGTTTGGGTTGGATTTAAATAATAAAAAACAATAAATACGGTGCTTGGACTTTTTGTAACAGAATTATTTTTTTGCTTCTCGATGGTCAAAGAAGGTGAAATCGTTTAAATATAAGTGAAAAAGGGAAAAATACTCGTCAGTATGTAAAATATTTTGAAATAAACGCTTGTGAGAAAAGTTGGTAAAATATAAGTGAAATGTGTTATAATAAGATCAAACGTCAGAGATAGTCAGAGCTTAGAGCTGAGGTGATGAGGGTGGGTAGTTTATCTAATAACATTGAAAGTTATATTAAAAGAAAAATTGAAGAAAGCCCGGGGAATTCGGTGATAATAAAAAGAAGCAGTCTAGCTGAGAAATTTAACTGCGTGCCCTCACAGATCAATTATGTATTAAGTACCAGATTTACACCCGAAAAAGGCTATGTCGTTAAAAGCAGGCGAGGTGGGAGCGGTTATATTCAGATTAGTCGCTTGAAAATATCTGACCAAGAGTTATTATTTAAGTTTATGAATGAAATAATAGGTAAAAGTATAACTCAAAAAGAGGCATCAGATTTTATTATGGGTATTTACGAAAACAAAATTATAACAGAAAGAGAAAAAGATCTATTACTTGCCTGTATACATAGACAAAGTATTCCTATATCACTACCAGCAAGGGATAAAATAAGGGCAAAGCTTTTAACAAATGCGCTTTTGGAGATGCTGAAATTTAATTAATGAAAAAATAGGTGGAGGTGAATATGATGACCTGCGAAGAGTGCAATAAGCGTCCGGCCACCGTGCATTTTACTAAAATAATAAATAATGAAAAGACAGAAGTTCATCTTTGCGAGAAATGTGCTAAAGAAAAGGGCGGAGATTTAGATTTTAATGTTGATCCAGGTTTTCCAATTAATCACTTCTTGTCTGGATTAATGGATGTCGATAAGAGTCTTGATTCAAAACAATTTAATAAAGATTTAGGACAAAGTGATAAATTGCAATGCGGCAAATGTAATCTTACCTATAATCAGTTTTCTCAAATTAGTAGACTTGGTTGCAGCAACTGTTTTACTGTTTTTTCAAAACATTTAAACCCTCTACTAAAAAGAATTCATGGAAAAACTAGCCATATGGGAAAAGTTCCAAAGAGAACTGGTGGAAATTTAAGAGTCAAAAAGAGAATTGGAGAAATGAAAGAAGAACTGCAGGAATGCATTAAAAGAGAAGAGTTTGAAAGAGCAGCAGAGATTAGAGATGAAATAAGAAAATTAGAAAATGAGCTTGATTAACCGGGGGGTGAATTGATGACACTTAAAAAATATATTGAGGACGCTTCTGCAAAGTGGATGGAAGGTAGCGGGCCTGATAGCAAATATGTAATTTCAACCAGGGTAAGACTTGCAAGAAACTTGAAAGATATACCCCATCCTTTTTTGGCCGGGGACAATGATACAGAAAAAGTTGTAAAAGATGTTAATGAAGCAATAAAAAGAGGAAGTGCTGGACTTGGAGAACATAAACTTCTCTGGACACGTGACTTAGAACCAATTGATAGAAAAGTCCTTGTGGAAAAACATCTTATTAGTCCCTTGCTTGCTAAGGAAGATCGAAACAGTGCAATTATTGTTAGAGAAGATCAGGCAATCAGTGTAATGTTAAATGAAGAAGACCATATAAGAATACAGTGTTTGTTTCCCGGTTTACAATTAGATAAAGCTTTTGAATATGCAGATCAAATAGATGATTTAATAGAAGAATCTGTTGATTATGCCTTTGATGAAGAATGGGGTTATTTGACAACATGTCCAACTAATGTTGGAACAGGAATGAGAGCATCAGTTATGCTGCACTTGCCTGGTCTTGTGATGACAGGCCAGATTAATAGGGTTCTATCTGCAGTAGGTCAGGTTGGTTTGGCAGTAAGAGGATTATATGGTGAAGGAACAGAGATGGTTGGAAACATAGTACAACTATCAAATCAAATTACCCTTGGACAATCTGAAAAAGACATACTTGAAAAGTTAGAAGGAGTTACAAGACAACTTATTGACCAGGAAGAAAAAGCAAGAGAAGATCTTTTACAAAAAGGAGAGGAGAAATTAGCTGATAAAGTAGGTAGAGCTTATGGACAATTGAGCTATGCAAGGATAATAAGTACTAATGAAGCCATGGGTCTTTTAAGTAGTGTTAGGTTAGGTTGTGATATGGGATTTTTAAAAGAGGTAGATAGTAAAATCTTAAATGATCTATTGGTATTAATAAGGCCGGCTAACTTACAAAAGATGGCTGAAAAGGAACTAACCTCTGAGGAAAGAGATATAAAAAGAGCTAACCTAATCAGAGAGAGAATAAATATTAAAAAAGATGCTTAAAAGAAAATGACTAAGATGGTTAATAGGAAGAATAATTAAGAGAGGTGATAGATATGTTTGCAAGATTTACCCAAAGAGCACAGAAGGTGATGGCCCTATCACAGGAAGAAGCAAAAAGATTAAAACATAATTATGTTGGAACCGAACATTTGCTGTTAGGGTTAATTAGAGAAGGGGAAGGAGTAGCTGCCAGGGCTCTTAAGAATCTAAATGCAGATTTAGAAGCAGTTAGAGGTGAAGTAGAGAAGCTTGTGAGTCCAGGAGATGAAGCTCCTCTTGGTAATGTGGGATACACTCCTAGGGTTAAAACAGTAATAGAACTAGCTATGGATGAAGCTAGACAGATGGGACACAGTTATATCGGGACAGAACATTTGCTTTTAGGTCTAGTTAGAGAAGGAGAAGGAGTGGCCGCCAAAATATTAACTCAAATTGGAGTTAGCCTTGAGAATACAAGAGCTGAAGTGATGAAAATACTTGGAAGTAGTGAAAACCAGCCTAAAGATTTAAAAGGAAAACCAAATAAGTCTCAAACTTCAAGCAGTAAAACACCTGCTTTAGATTCCTTTGGTAGGGATTTGACACAGATGGCTAAAGAAGAAAAGCTTGACCCTATAATTGGTAGGAGTAAAGAGATACAGAGGGTTATACAGGTACTAAGTAGAAGAACCAAAAATAACCCCTGCTTGATTGGTGAACCAGGGGTTGGGAAAACTGCCATAGCTGAAGGACTTGCACAAAAAGTAGTCGAAGGAAATGTACCCAAAATTCTTGAAGACAAGCGCGTAGTAACCCTTGAGTTATCTGCTGTTGTTGCCGGAACAAAATATAGAGGAGAGTTTGAAGAAAGGCTCAGGAGGTTAATTGACGAGTTGACCCAGGCAGGAGATGTTATCTTGTTTATTGATGAACTTCATACTGTAATTGGGGCCGGTGCGGCAGAAGGTGCAATAGATGCATCAAACATCCTAAAACCTGCCCTTGCTAGAGGTGAGCTTCAGTGTGTTGGAGCAACTACTCTAGATGAATATAGAAAGCATATAGAAAAAGACTCAGCTCTAGAGCGTCGTTTTCAGCCAATTACGGTTGAGGAGCCAACTCAAGATGAGAGTGTAGAAATATTAAAAGGGCTTAGGGATAGATATGAAGCACATCACAGGGTGCAGATAAGCGATGAAGCACTAGATGTTGCTGTCAAATTATCTGTTAGGTATATTACAGACAGATACTTGCCAGATAAAGCAATTGATTTGATTGATGAGGCAGCTGCAAGTGTAAGACTAAAAACTAACACTACTCCTCCCGATCTAAAAAAGATGGAAGATAGGCTTGAGGAAATTCAAACGGAAAAAGAAGCTGCTATAAAAAGCCAGGATTTTGAACAGGCGGCTGAGTTAAGAGATAAAGAGCAAAAAGCCAAAGAAAAGCTTGAAGAGTTAAAAACTGAATGGGAGCAAAAACAAATTTCTGATGAAACTAAAGTAACTGGTGAAGATATAGCAAAAATTGTATCCGATTGGACAGGAATTCCTGTTAAGAAGCTAGCACAAGAAGAGAGCGAGAGACTTTTGGGAATGGAAAAAATCTTGCACCAGCGGGTAGTAGGTCAGGAAGATGCTGTCAAAGCAGTATCAAATGCCATTAGAAGAGGAAGAGCTGGCCTAAAAGACCCCAAAAGACCAATAGGTTCTTTTATATTCCTTGGACCTACTGGAGTTGGAAAAACAGAACTAGCAAGAGCGCTTGCTGAAGCGTTGTTTGCAGATGAAGATGCAATAATTAGACTTGACATGTCAGAATATATGGAACGCCACACTACTTCTAGATTAGTTGGCTCGCCTCCAGGATATGTAGGACATGAAGAAGGTGGTCAGCTAACAGAGCAGGTTCGTCGTAGACCTTACTCAGTTATACTTTTTGATGAGATTGAAAAGGCGCATCCCGAAGTGTTTAACACTTTATTACAGGTTTTAGAGGATGGTCGTTTGACTGACTCCAAGGGAAGAACTGTTGATTTTAGAAACACCGTTATAATAATGACTTCAAATGTGGGTGCAAATACAATAAAGAGTAAGACAAAAGTAGGGTTTCAACCTGAAAGTCAAGAAGACTCTTATGAGGCGATGAAAGAAAGTATTATGGATGAATTGAAAAACACATTTAGGCCGGAATTTTTAAACCGTGTTGACGAAAATATTGTATTCCATGCTCTAGAAAAAGAGCATTTAAGAGAAATTGTAGAGTTAATGCTAAAAGAGATCGATGACAGAATGGAAGAATTTGACATAGAATTTGAAATTACAGAAGAAGCCAAAAAGTATCTAGCTGAGGAGGGCTATGACCCAACTTATGGAGCAAGACCTTTAAGAAGGGCAATACAAAAGAAAGTTGAAGATGTTTTAAGTGAGAAGATTCTAAAAGGTGACTTTAGTTATGGTGATCAAGTAATTGTTGATGTAGACGAAGATGGTAAAAAACTTACATTTCAAAAGAAAGAAGAGGCTAAAAAATAAAAAAAACAAATTTTAAGCGGGGTTTTTCCCCGCTTAAAATTTGTTTTTAAAATCTTTAGAAGGATTTTTAACATATTTTTAGAATAATATGAATAATGGTCTAATATTGAGGTGGAAACATTGACAAGGCTCGCACTAACTTTTCCTACCACTCATGATATGCTTCGAGCTGAAACAATTCTAAGTAGTTTCATGAACTGTGAGAACATCCCTGCCCCAAAAGACTCAAAAAGTAAATGTACTACAGCAATTATGATAGAAGAAAATGATTTGGAAAAGGCTAAACGATTAATGGAAGTAGAAAAAATAAACTGGGATGAAGTGATAGAGTACTCGATGTCTAAATCTACTAATAGCCAGGAGACACCAAGTCTTTATGAGAAATTTCTAAAACCATCTCCTGACAATATTTCTGAGAATCAAATCGATCAGAATTATTTATTGAATTTGTTTTATAAAGCGGGAATGTTGGATAAAAAGGATCTTGATACTTTGTTCTCGCTAGAAAAAAAACAGCTAATTTTTTTTGAAGAACTATTTCTAGACAATCTTAATAACTCGGTATTGGGCCACAGCTGGATCGTTCCTGTGGGCTATTGCAAGAACCATTGTGAAGGATGTTTTTTGCCTGGACTTAGTGAAGTTAATTTTGAAACACTAAAATGGGTTGTTAGCCAAATTAAAGAAGGTTTTTCTTACCCTGTTGCTTTTGTTTATGGGGAGCAATTTGATGAAGGTATTTTAAATTATCTGTTGAGTGAATTGAAAGAATTTAACGACAAACCTTCTTTACTATATTTGGGAAGTGATCCTTTGGGTTTGCCTTTAGACTTACTTTCTCAAGGGACTTCTTTGTCTTGTCATGACAATTTATTAAAAATGAAAGTAGATGAAATTATAAAAGAAGTACTCTTTTTGAAAGAGAACACTGACCATACTTTGGCTAGTCAAACCTTTGTGCCAATACATGTGAATTATAATCAATTAAATGAACAAGATAAAATAAAACTTAAAAAAACTATAATCGCCCTGAGGCTTGCTCTTGGGGATGGCCCTTTGATAGGTAGCCCCGAAATAGATGAAATTGATATAGGAGCCATGGGTGAAAACATTAGGTTTAAATGGATTTAAAATCGGAGGGTTCTAATTGTTCTTAGACAAAATTGAAATAACACAAATTATGCCGTGTATAGCCGATGACGAGAGAATTAGATTTTTTGCAAGGCCTTCAAATGATTTGACAGATCTGCTTCCCTATCTAAATGCCGTAATGAAAACTGCAACCTATAATAAAAGAGCCCCAAACCTTACCTATACTAAAGAAGAACGACTAATTACTGTATATCCAAATAAAATTGCGGCTGCAAAAATTTATAATAAAGAAGATGCTATAGATGTAACCCAGGAACTAAAAAAGTTAATAAATGAAGTTTATGAAAAAAAAGATGAAATTGAGCCTCTTTATGAGCAAAGAGTTAGAATACAGGCTATTGATTTATACAAATGGCTTCCTGGTACTAATTGCAAAGAATGCGGACATCCCACATGCTTAGCTTTTGCAGTTGCTATATTACAAAACAAAGCTCGTCTTTCTAGCTGTGCTCCCTTAAAAGAAACAGAAGAGGGGTATAAGGAAGTTGAAGAAATACTAACTAATATTGGTTATGAGACATAACATTTGGGTCAAATTACCGAATTGTGAAAAAAAGAATTTAAAAAAAACGAAAGGATTTATTTAAAAAATGTCGAACATGAGGAAGGGGTCAATTACAGTTTGACAGTAATTTAAGAATAATTTATAGAAGCCGTTATTATTTTAGACAGAAGTTACTAAACAATGTAAAAATTTCGAATATTTGAGGTGAAATGAATGAAGATATCTGTCAGTGGTAAAGGGGGAGTTGGAAAGACCACTATATCCGCTGGACTTAGCAAATTGTTTAGCTCTAAGGGGAGCAGGGTATATGCAATAGATTGTGACCCGGACGCTAGCTTGGGTCTTGCCTTAGGATTTGATGAAGATAGCTTAGACAGTGTTCACCCACTGGTAGAATTAAAAGAAGAGATAGACGAGAAGATGGGAGGAGGGGATTTCTATCCTTTAAATCCAAAGGTAGATGATGTGTTAGATAGGTATTCTTTGCAAAAAGGGAATATTAATTTTCTTAGAATGGGCTCAGTAAAGCAAGGAGGATCTGCCTGTTATTGTAGAGAGAATAGCTTCATGAATGCGCTATTGAATGCTCTGCTACTAGACAAAGATGACATTGTAATACTTGACATGGCGGCCGGAATTGAGCATTTGACCAGGGGTACGGCTTCTGGTGTTGACCTTTTATTAATTGTTACAGAGCCTACCAGAACTAGCATCAAAACAAGTCAGGTTGTAAAAAACCTTGGTAAAGAGCTGGGCATAAGAAATATTAAGACCATAATTAACAAGCTGCGAACTTCAAAGGAGAGAGAACTAATCGAGAAAGCTTTAGATCCCAGAGATATAGCAGGTATTATTGAATATGATGAAGAAATACTTGAGGAGACTTTGTCTGAAGATCAACAAGAAGCAGTGATTGTTCCCGGATTAGAAGAAATATTCAAGACTATTGAAAAAGAGGTGAACTGATCCCTCTCCTTTGTGTTGATATTTAAAAGAAACAATTTTTTAAAGGAGGTAAAATAATGCCGAGATTTAGGGACACAAGTATTAACGCACAACCTAGTAATGCTCCAAAAGAAAGGTTTTTGGATCCTAAGAATAGGGTAAGAACTGATGCCGATGGCGAAAAGCAATTGCTTGAAAAAGCAGAGAAAGACAACGTAATAACAGCTTTTGACAGAGCTGTTGCTCAGCATCCTCAGTGCCAGTTTGGTTATCAGGGGATTTGCTGTAGATTTTGTATCCAGGGACCATGCCGTATCAAAGCCATGGAGGGACCTGGAAGCAGGGGTATTTGTGGAGCTACTGCTTACAATATAGTAGCTAGATTCGTTGGTGTAGCTGTTGCTATTGGTGCTTCTTCTCGCTCAGAGCACGGTAAGCATATAGCCCACACATTGCTAGAAGTATCAGAAGGAAATTATGAAGACTACCAGATTACTGATCCTGACAAGCTAAAGAGAGTAGCCAAAAGATTAGGCGTTGAAACAGAAGGGAAAGACGATCTAAAGATCGCTTATGAACTTGCTAATGTAGCCATGGAAGACTTTGGTAACGTAGGAACTAAAGAATCGAACTGGTTAAACTCAATGCTTCCTGAGCCAAGAAAACAAAAGTTCAAAGAAACGACAATTATGCCTAAAGGTATTGGCAATACAATTACTGACCAGCTAGCCGCGATTCACATGGGTATGGATGCTGACCCTGTAAACAATATTTTTAGTGCGCTTAGAACATCGCTAAGTGACCTTAATGGAATGACAATTGCAAGTGAGTTCTCTGATATTTTATTTGGAACACCAACTCCTTCAGTTACAGATGCAAACTTTGGTGTTATTGATGAGAAGCAGGTAAACATTGCTCTACACGGTCACAATCCACTATTAAGTGAAATGGTTGTTAAGGCAGCAAGAGAAATGGAAGATGAAGCAAAGAGCGCTGGTGCAGAAGGTATTAACTTGTTTGGTATTTGCTGTACAGGTAATGAAGTTCTTATGAGACAGCAGATCCCACTTGCTACAAACTTTGGTACTCAAGAGCTAGTTATAACTACAGGTGCAGTAGATGCTATGGCAGTAGACGTTCAGTGTATTAACCCAGGTGTTTCAGAAGCAGCCCAGTGCTACAGCACTAAGCTTATAACTACTGATAAGTTAGCAAAAATCCCTGGTTCATATCATGTAGACTTCAAACAAGATAAAGCTATGGAGTGTGCTAAGGAAATAATCAAGGTTGCTATTGATGCTTATAAAGACAGAAAAGGAAATGTTGAGATTCCTGAGTATAAGAATAAGCTAGTTGCTGGATTTTCCGTTGAAAGTATAGAACAAATATTGAGCTCAGTAAACTCAGATAGCCCATGGAAAGTAATAGTTGATGCAATCGAAGCAGGTGAAATAAGCGGAATTGGATTCTTAATCGGTTGTAACAACGCTAAGGGCTGGCAGGACCAAAACCATATTGAAATAGCTAAAGAAATGGCTAAAAATAACGTATTAATGGTTTCGACCGGTTGTGCTGCTGGATCATATGGTAAATATGGATTCTTAAATTCAGATGCAATTGAAAAATATGCAGGAGATGGTCTGAAGAAGTTCTTAGGTCGTCTAAACGATAGCGCTGACCTAAATGAAGATTTACCACTGATCTTCCACATGGGATCCTGTGTAGATAACTCAAGAATCGTGGATTTAATCATAAGAGTAGCCAACGAAATGGACGTAGACATTCCAAAGGTACCGGTAGTAGGTTCTGCTCCAGAAGCTATGAGTCCAAAAGCTGTTGCTATCGGTAGTTACTTCCTATCCTTAGGTGTGCCAGTTCATGTTGGAGCTATGCCACCACTTGAAGGAAGTACTATGGTATACAGTATTGCGACTCAAATTGCACACGATGTTTTTGGTGGATACTTCATTCTTGAAACAGATGCCGATATGGGTGCTAAGAAAATCATGCAGGCTCTAGACTATAGAACCTGGAAGCTAGATGTTCACAAGAAAACTGCCGAGAAGTATGGAACAAGTCTAGCAAGAGAGTATTAATAAATAAAGGTATCTATTAAAACCTAAGTATAATAATGACCCGACTTTTTGAAAGGAGGATATTAGATGTCAATTGAAGAGATTTATGAAGGTGCTTTGGAGGAGTTAGAACAGCCACCTAAACCGCTTTTTAAGAAAGCTATAGATGGTGCGATTGTTGCTGTCAGTTATGCAGAGATTCTCTTAAACCAAGCGATTAGAGAGTATGGTGAAGACCAAGAGGTAAAGTATCCAGATACTGCTTATTATTTACCTGTAATGACAGCACTTAGTGGAGAAAAAGTAGAAACTCTTGGGGAGCTACCACCTATATTAAATAGATTACGCCAACAGGTGAGAGAAGAATACACTTTTGAAAATGCAAGATTAGCCGGGGAAGCTACTCTGTATGCGGCAGAAATTATTGAGGCTCTTAGATATGTAAGAGAAGAGGAACCCCATGTTGAACCATGGTCAGGATTCTTAAGAGACCCGATCTTAAGAAAGTATGGAATACAGCTAGTTGACTGGTCTATACCAGGACAGACTGTTATTCTTGGAAGAGCTAGATCTTCTGAAGAAGCTGCAGAGCTTGTTAGAGATCTACAGAGTAAAGGCATGATGCTCTTTATCGCAGATGAAGTTATTGAGCAGCTGCTAGAGCAGGATATGAAGCTAGGGGTAGACTATATTGCCTTCCCTGTAGGTAACTTTACTCAGGTGATTCATGCTGTAAACTTTGCTCTTAGAGCAGGATTAGCTTTTGGTGGTATGCCACCAGGAGAAAGAGATCAAGCAAGAGATTATCAGTATAGAAGAGTTCGCTGTTTTGTACTTCATCTTGGTGAGATTGATGACGTAAAAGCTGCAGCTCACTTTGGAGCTATTTTCCTAGGATTTGCAGTAATAACCGACCAAGAATTACAAGAAGGAATGAGAATCCCAGACTGGTATGAATCAGAACAGGATTACAAGGAAATGGTCAAACTAGGTATGGAGCTTAGAGGAATAAAAATCGAGACTTCAGAGATTGACGCGCCAATCACAGTTGGACCTGCTTTTGAGGGTGAGACAATCAGAAGAGGAGATATGCACGCTGAATTTGGCGGCAAGTCATCTACTGCTTTTGAAGTTGTCCGCATGGTTGAAGATAGAGACGAAATCGAAGACGGCAAGGTGATCCACGAAGGTCCAGACTTAGACGAAATTGAAGAAGGCGGAACACTTCCTCTAGGAATTATTGTAGACGTTTATGGAAGAAAGATGCAGCGTGACTTTGAAGGTGTTCTAGAGCGTAGAGTACACGGATTTACTAACTATGGTGAAGGATTGTGGCACGTTGCACAGCGTGACTTCGTTTGGATCAGAGTTAGTAAAGACGCTTACGAAAAAGGCTTTAGAATGAAGCATCTTGGTGAAATATTAAAAACTAAATTAAAAGAAGACTTCTCACAGGTTATTGACAGAATTCAGGTAACTATTATAACTGATGAGAACAAAGTTAACGAAGAAATAGAAGGCGCAAGAGAAAGATATAGAGAAAGAGACGAAAAGATTGCCCAGCTAAATGATGAATCAGTAGATACTTTCTATTCATGTCTGCTGTGTCAGTCCTTTGCTCCAAATCACGTATGTGTTATTACTCCTGATAGGGTTGGACTTTGTGGAGCGATCAGTTGGCTAGACGCTAAAGCGTCTAATGAAATGGATCCTCATGGCCCAAATCAGCCTATACCAAAAGATGGAACTATAGATGAAGAAAAAGGAATGTGGGAAGCTGTAAACGAAGCCGTATACAAAGACTCAAACCGTAACCTTGAAGAAGTTAACCTTTACACTTTAATGGAAAAACCAATGACTTCCTGCGGTTGCTTTGAGGCCATTATAGCAATGGTGCCAGAAGCAAATGGAGTTATGATTACCACAAGAGACCACGGTGGAATGACTCCGTGCGGTATGAACTTCTCAACTCTAGCAGGATCAGTTGGTGGAGGAGTTCAGACACCTGGATTTATGGGTGTAGGTAGAACCTATATGTTAAGTCCAAAGTTTATTAAAGCTGACGGTGGACTTGCAAGGGTTATCTGGATGCCAAAGAGCTTAAAAGAATTCCTAGGGGATGACTTAAGGAAACGTGCCGAAGAAGACGGTCTAGGAGAAGACTTTGTTGACAAAATTGCCGATGAAGAAGTAGGAGAAACTGCTGAAGAGATCTTGTCATTCTTACAAGAAAAAGATCATCCAGCGCTTTCAATGGATCCAATGATGTAATTAATAAGCTCAAAAAAATGTAAAAAAAATAAACAAGTATAAATCTCTACGGCTCGTGATACTTTGCGAGCCGTAGAGATTAAAAATTATACAAAAAAAGAAAGGGGATGAAACTGTGGCACTTACAGGATTAGAAATTTATAAGCATTTACCAAAAAAGAATTGTGGAGAATGTGGGCCACCGACATGTCTTGCATTTGCTATGAACCTTGCTGCTGGAAAAGCGCAGCTAGATTCTTGTCCATACGTTAGTGATGAGGCAAAAGAGGCATTAGATTCAGCTGCAGCACCGCCAATCAAACTAGTAGAAATCGGTAAAGACGATAAGAAAGTTGAAATTGGTGATGAAACAGAACTGTTTAGACACGAAAAGAAATTCTTTCACCCGACTTTAGTTGCATTTAAGATAAGTGACAATGATAATGTTTCTGATGAAATAAAGAAAATTAATGAGAATTCAACCTATGAGAGGGTTGGACTTGAATACAAGGTTGAACTTGTTGCAATAGAATCAGAGTCAGGAGATCCTGATAAGTTTAAGCAAGCTGTAGAGACCGTTAAGAACGAAGGAAACCATGCAATGATTCTTATGAGCGAAGACCCTGAGGTGATCAAAGCAGGGCTTGAAGTAGCAAAAGACGAAAATCCAATGGTATATCCAGCAACCGAAGAAAATTGCGAAAAAATGGTCGAGCTAGTAAAAGATGGTGATTTGCCGCTAGGTGTTAAAGGAAATAACTTGGAGCAAACTAAAGATCTTGTAGAAAAGATTCACGAGGCTGGTCATAAGAACTTGGTTCTAGACAGCGGTGCAAGGGAGACATCTCAAGTAGTTGCAGACATGACCCAGATTAGACGTCAGGCTGTTAAGAAAAAATTCAGGCCATTTGGATATCCGGCTATAGCATTCACTACAAAAGAAGATCCAATGAAGGAGATAGTCCAGGCTACTTCTTACGTATCCAAGTACGCAGGTATAGTGGTACTACAGTCAGCTCGTGAAAAGGCGGAAGTACTTCCACTATTATCTTGGAGACAGAATCTATACACTGATCCACAGAAGCCAATACAGGTTGAGCAGAAGGTTGGCAAGGTTGGCGAGCCAGACGAAAATTCACCTGTATACATTACAGTTAACTTCTCGCTAGCTTATTATCTAGTTGAAGGTGAGGTTGAAGAGAGTAGAATACCATCGTATATTTTGCCAGTAGATACTGATGGAACATCCGTCCTGACTGCTTGGGCTGCAGGTAAGTTCTCACCGGAAGCAATCGCCCAAGCCATTAAAGATAGTGGCTTAGAAGATATGGTCTCGCATAGACAATTGGTTATACCAGGACACGTTGCGGTATTAAGTGGTAAGCTAGGAGAAGAGTCTGGATGGGAAGTTGTAGTAGGTCCAAGAGAAGCATCAGAAATACCTGCATTTGCTAAAGAGAAATTCAAATAAAAATAAAGCGATTTCGCCGTATAAATTAAAACCCTAAATGAAAGGAGAGAAGATAAAATATGTCTTTTTCACTAGAGAAAGAACGTTATAGAAGTAAAGTTAGAGAAGTGGTCCTTGGTGCAACTAAAGAGGACGGAGGCACTAGAGGTCACACAATAACAGTAGGAGGGGAGTCAACCCTTCCCTATCAACACTATGAAGGTGACATGCCTAATACTCCTGTAGTAGGTATGGAAGTTTGGGATATTGTTCCAGAAGGCTGGGAAGATGAGCTAAAAGAACAATTTAGTGACGTCCTTGATAACCCTGCCGAATGGGCCAAAAAGAATGTAAATGAATATAATGCTGAATTTATATGTTTAAGATTACAGGGAGCACATCCTGATGAAGGGGATAAATCACCTGAAGAGTGTGTAAAAGTAGTAAAAGAGGTGCTAGAAGCAGTAGATGTACCAATTATGGTATATGGTTGTAGAAAAGAAGAAAAGGATAATGAAGTAATACCGAAGGTGGCTGAAGAGGCTTCAGGAGAAAACCTGCTTTTAGGTGTTACTGAGGAAGAAAACTATAAGTCAATTACAGCTGCTTGTATGGTTCACGGTCATACAGTTATTGCTAAATCACCGATCGACATAAATATTTGTAAGCAGTTAAATATTCTAATAAATGAAATGGGCTTAGATACTGGCAAGATAATTATTGACCCAACTATTGCAGCGCTTGGATACGGTATTGAGTACGGATATTCAATTATGGAAAGAGCAAGAATGGGAGCCCTTCAAGGGGACAATATGCTTGCTATGCCAATGATCGGTATGATCGGCGAAGAAGCATGGAGAGCTAAAGAGACGAAAGCACCTGAATCAGACTTCCCTGGCTGGGGAGAGCAAAAGACCAGAAGTATCCTTTGGGAGGCTGTAACTGCATCATCCTTACTACAAGGCGGCCTTGATATTCTAGTTATGCGTCATCCAAAGGCAGTTGAAATGGTAAAGGAGAATATCGAAGAGTTAATGCAAGATAACAGTTATTAATTTAAATATAAAGGGGGATAAGAATGCTAATAATTGGAGAGAGAATTAATGGTATGTTTAGAGACATAAGAAAGGCAATTGAAAATGAAGATCCAAAGCCACTTGAAGAGTGGGCCAAAAAGCAGGAAGAGAACGGAGCGCATTTCCTAGACATAAATACAGGCCCTAATGCTGAGGACCAGGTAGCTACTATGGAGTGGTTAGTAGAAACTACTCAGCAGTTTACTGATCTTCCGCTTTGTTTAGATTCAACTAACTATGATGCTATTGAAGCTGGACTTAAAAAGTGTAAGAAGCCTGCTATGATAAACTCTATTACCGCTGAAAGACATAAAATTGAAAGAGTAATGCCGATGGCTGCAGAACACAATGCATTGGTTATTGCTTTGACTATGAACGAGGAAGGGGTACCAAAGGATCACGAGAAGCGTATAGGATTTGCTATGGAATTAGTGGCGGCAGCAGATGAGTTTGGACTTTCCCCTGATGAGCTATACCTTGATCCACTTATTTTACCATGTAATGTTGCACAGGACCATGGTCCTGAGGTTTTAGAAACTATCAGACAGGTAAAAATGCTTTCTAACCCAGCACCAAAGACTGTACTTGGGCTAAGTAACGTAAGTCAGAATACAGTTGAAGATAAGAGAGACTTAATTAACAGAACTTATGCTGCGATGGCTATGGGAGCAGGCCTTGATGCAGCCATTATGGATGCGAACGATGATGAACTAGTAGCAACAGTAGCAACAGGACGCATTTTGATGAACCAGGATATTTACTGTGATTCGTACATTGATGTATTTAAACAAAGTGGCTAAATTGCAGTAAAAGTAGAGTTGCAGGGCTAGTTTGTGCAGAAAATTATTCAAAGAAAAGATTCCGTCTATTATAGTAGAAAAAGAGGAGACGCTCGGTGGACAGCTCGCTCGGGAGGGTCTCCTCTTTCTACCATTTAGACCACATGACTTATAAGTGAAAAGAATACTAAAGTGAAAAAAATTACAGGACTTGTTGGTGACTACAATGTAGAATTAGTGTCGTAGTGTTTTTTCTACTATGATGACATGGAAGTAATAAGAACACCTAGAAAATATATATCATGAATGTAGTGAACTGGGTGTTATTTTTATTCGTCATGATAAGATACACTTTTATAAAGACCCTCTAAATACCTCAATATTGAAAGCTTATCCTTAGAGTGCGATATTTTGATTTAAGTGATAAGGTTGTTCCATTTTAAGAAGTTAAAAAAGTTGCATATACTACCATCTATTACCGGTTGGCACAAATAAGCCTGGGGTGTATGCTAATGGTGCATGCAAAAAACTAGATTTTTTATGGACTAACTCACGTATAGAATTGGATTCGTAAAATTCATCGCCTTGCATGTGAATGCTGTGTTATGTGTGTAGCACCAGAGGAATTTAGGTCCAATAGAAGGGAAGGTGTCGAAATGATAATAGCAGAAAGAAAACCATTGGATAGAATTTTAGAAAACATCAAGCCATTCAAGAAGGTTTTGGTTCTAGGCTGTCGAACATGTGTAGCGGTTTGTTTGGCAGGCGGTGAAAAAGAAGCCGAAGCTTTGGCTAGAACAATAGACCTAAAAAATAAAAAAGAAGGTAATGATGTACAAGTGGATTTCGCCAGCCTAGAGAGACAGTGTGAGTTTGAGTTTGTAGAGGACTTTGAACAGGAACTGAAAGATTACGATGTAATACTTTCCATGGCTTGTGGTGCAGGTCCACAAACGATAGTTGCGAAATACCCAGAAGTTAAGGTTTTACCAGCAGTAAACACAACTTTTATCGGAATGCCAAAAGAGCAGGGAGTTTGGGTAGAACAATGCGTTGCTTGCGGAGATTGTGAGCTTGACAAGACTATGGGTATTTGCCCTATAGCCAAATGTTCTAAGAGTATGATGAACGGTCCATGTGGTGGTTCTCAAGATGGAAAATGCGAGATTGATAAAGAACTTGATTGCGGCTGGCACCTTATCTATGAAAGACTAAAAGAACTTGGAATGTCTGACAGAATGAACACAATCGAACCACCTAAAGATTGGTCCACTTCGCACTCTGGCGGTCCAAGAAAACAGGTGAGGGAGGATGTTGAACTTGAAAGCTAAAACTAATTTACAAAAAGTACTAGAAAGTGGAGAGTTTGCGGTGACAGCCGAAGTAGGTCCTCCCAAGGGGCCTAATATTGATGAATTGTTAGAACATGCAGAAGAATATAAGGATATGGTAGATGCGTTTAATGTAACAGATAATCAAACAGCAATAGTGAGAGTCTCCAGTTTAGCCACTTGTATTAAATTACAAGAAGTTGGCGTTGAACCTATTTTGCAGATGACTGTAAGAGATAGAAATCGAATTGGCCTACAGAGTGATTTGCTTGGAGCTAATACTCATGGTATCACAAATGTATTGTGTCTATCAGGTGATCACCAGTCTTTTGGAGATGAACCAGGAGCAAAAGGAGTATTTGATTTAGACTCAACCCAGCTAATCTGGACTCTTAAAAGAATGAGAGATGACAATAAGTTTATTGGAGGAGAAGACTTAGAATCAGAGTGCGATTTTTATATTGGCGCTGTTGCTAATCCATTTGCAGATCCTTTTGAATATAGAGTAGATAGGCTTGAGAAGAAAATCGCTGCTGGAGTTCAGTACGTTCAAACTCAGGCAATTTTTGATATGGATAGATTTAAGAAATGGATGAAGGAAGTACGTGATAGAGGTCTTCATAAAGAAGTAAAAATTATGGCAGGCGTAATTCCGATTAAAGCTGTTGGTGCAGCAAGATACATGCAAAAGCATGTTTCTGGTATAACTGTTCCTGAAGAAGTGATCGAAAGGTTTAAATCAGCTGAAGATAAAAAGAAAGAGGGAATAAAGTTCTGTGTTGAACAGATAAAAGAAATCCAGGAAATTGAAGGTGTTGCTGGTGTTCATATGATGCCCGTGGCATGGGAAGAAGCTATCCCAGAAATAGTTGAACAGGCAGATTTGTTGCCACGTCCTAAATTTGACTAAACGACGAAGGCTAGTCCTGCAGGAACTTAATTAGCAATATCCGGTATCGGACTCAATATTACTAAAAAATATAATCAGAAATAAAAAAACCAGGCTTTTTAAACAAAAGCTTGGTTTTTTATTGAGTATGACTCTAAGTTATAATAAAATTGTAATACGAAAGTAAAACTTCCCTTATTAACAATAAAGGGAAGTCTTACTAAAAGCATAAGTATTTTATTCACTTTCTTCGCTGCTTAAAGCTTGTGTTACAGTTTCATTAACCTGCTTCATTACCTGATCAAATTGCTGTTGTGCTTCCATCAAATTCTTAATTGTTTCATTTTCTTGCATTTGACCTTGTAGACTTTGTAAAGATTGTACAACATTTTGATCTACTGCCTCGCCAGACTGTTGGGCAGTTTGAAGCTGTTCTTGCTTTTGCTGAAAATCGTTAATCAGATCTTGTGCTGCAGGGTCGAGCTTTAGTTTTGCCTCAGCACTTTTTAAGTCTTCATATTCCTGTGTTTGCTTGATCTCTTCAGCCAATTCCATGGCTTTTTCTGAAATGCTCATTTTAAAAAACATACCTCCTCAATATTTAAAAAACTTATTCTAAGTCTATAATTTATTAAAAAATAAGACCAATGTAAAGCCCTAAAATCAAATTATTTAAAAATATTGCAAAGCCATCAAAAAAAGGAGGAATATTTATGGAACTAACAAAGAATGCCAAGACCGTTTTAGAAAAAAGATACCTGAGAAAATCTGGAGATAGACTTACTGAAACTCCAGAAGACTTACTTTGGAGGGTTGCAAATAACATTGCCCAAGTTGACAGAAATTATTATCCCCACACAGAAGATAAAATAAACGAGGTAGCAGAAGATTTTTATGATTTAATGGATAAGAATTATTTTTTACCAAACTCACCGACTTTAATGAATGCAGGCAGTGAACTACAGCAGCTATCTGCTTGTTTTGTTTTACCTGTAGAGGATTCTATGGAAAGTATATTTGAAAGTATAAAAAACTCAGCCTTGATTCATAAAAGTGGAGGGGGCACAGGTTTCTCATTTACAAGAATAAGGCCCAAAAATGATGTGGTTTTATCCACAGGAGGAATAGCCAGTGGTCCTATATCTTTTTTAAAGGTATTTAATTCTGCTACGGAGGCTGTAAAGCAGGGAGGTACAAGAAGAGGAGCAAACATGGGTGTTTTAAGGGTAGATCATCCTGATATATTAGAATTTATTTCCTGCAAAGAAGAACAAACAGAAATAACTAATTTTAATATTTCAGTTGCCCTAACAGAAAACTTTATGAAAGCTCTTGAAAATGGGGAGAATTTCAAATTAGTTAATCCAAAAGACAAAAAGACTGTTAAAGAAATAGACCCTAAAGAAATTTTTAATAAGATAGTAGAGATGGCCTGGAAAAATGGTGAACCCGGAATAATATTTTTAGATAAAATTAATGAGGAAAACCCTACTCCAGAATTAGGAGAAATAGAATCAACTAATCCATGTGGAGAACAACCGCTGCTACCTTATGAGTCATGTAACTTGGGCTCGGTTAATCTTTCTGTAATGGTAGATGAAAAGAAAAATAAAATTGATTATAAAACGCTTAAAGAATGTGTCCATAAAGCTGTACACTTTTTAGACAATGTAATTGATGCTAATGAATACCCTTTAGATAAAATCAGAGAAGTGACATTAAGCAATAGAAAGATTGGTCTTGGAATAATGGGTTGGGCGGATATGTTATACAAGCTTAACATACCCTATAATTCAGATAAAGCCCTTGAAACAGCAAAGGAAATAATGAAATTTATTGATGATGAATCTAAGGAAAAATCTCGGGGACTAGCAGAAGAAAGAGGAGCATTTCCTAATTTTGAATACAGCATTTATAAGGAAAGTGGTGAACCTCCTATCAGAAATGCTACTACAACAACTATTGCTCCCACAGGAAGTATTTCAATTATAGCAGGAACTTCAGGGGGGATTGAACCGAACTTTGCCCTTGCCTTTTCTAGGAATATATTGGACAAGGAAACGTTAATTGAAGTAAATCCAATTTTTGAAGGTGTAGCAAAAAAAGAAGGCTTTTATTCAAAGGAATTAATGGAAAAGATATCAAAAGAAGGAAGTCTGAAGGGTAATGACGAAATACCCGATAACATAAAAGACGTATTTGTAGTATCACACGATATTGAGTCCTCTTGGCATATTAAAATGCAAGCTGCTTTTCAAGAATACACAGATAATGCTGTTAGTAAAACAGTTAATCTTCCATCTGATGCCACTAAAAATGATATAGCAGATATCTATAAGCTTGCCTACGAATTAAACTGTAAAGGGGTAACTGTATACAGAGATAAAAGTAGAGATGAACAAGTTTTACAAAAAGGTGATAGTGAAGACAAAAAGAAACAAAAACAAAAAGAAAAAGCTGCTGAACAATCATCCAAACCCTATATTATTCCAAGAAAAAGACCTGATGTGACTATTGGCAAAACAGAAAAAATAAGTACTGGCTGTGGAAACCTTTATGTAACTGTTAATGAGGATGACAAAGGTTTATGTGAAGTTTTTGCATCTATGGGTAAGTCAGGAGGTTGTGCGGCAAGCCAATCAGAAGCAACAGCCAGGCTTATTAGTATGGCCCTTAGGTCAGGCCTGGATGTGAAAACGATAATCAAAGAGCTAAGAGCAATTAGATGTCCTAATCCCACATGGGATAGTTCAGGAGGCATGGTACTTAGCTGTCCAGATGCTATTGGAATAGTATTGGATAAGTGTATAAGAGAAAAGGAATCAGGTGAAAAAGTTGATAAATCAGACAATGGAATACAAAAGTTAGACAGGTTAATGGGAGCATGCCCAGAATGTGGGGGTCATGTTAGAAATGAAAGTGGTTGTATCACATGCTTTTATTGTGGATATTCTAAATGTTAATTTGTTAGGCTGATTCTACTGCAAAAGGTCTATTCACATAAGTATAATGTTTTTAATTGATACATCTAAGAATCGAACAGCAGTCCAAATAAGGCTTCCAAATCTAAAAACTCGTCCTGAGTTCGATTAGCTAATGACATCCTGTCATTATGCCTTATCCGCCCTGTTTTCTCATCAAGATGTATTGCAATTAAAAACAAAACTTAGTTCATATGACTTTTTGCAGTTGAATCAATTTTGCCCTTGCCAAACTATTGTAGGCGGTCTGGATGAAGCAGTACATTTGATCTCTAGAGTTCTATGGTAAGACCATCATAGGCAGGATCTATATAGTCAGGAAGATATTCATTTAAGCTATTGTATTCGATTTCATGAGTCATATGGGTGAGATAAGCTTTTTTTGGTCCGATCTTTTCGATAACGGGTAATACTTCATCTACACTTAAGTGATTTGGATGATAAGTATACCTTAAAGCACCGATCACCAAAACTTTTAGGTTGTTTAGAAGAGAATATGAATCTTGTGGAATCTTAGAACAATCAGTCAAATATGCGAAATCATCAATACGATAGCCTAGAATTTTTTCCTTTCCATGGTAAATTGGTACGGGCTGGACCTTTGTTCCCTCAATTTCGAATGGTTTTTTTCCGATGACATTCATAGTAACTTTTGGCTTACTTGTGTAATCATTGACCCTATCCTTAAATACGTATGGATACATGTTTATAATGCTCTGGGCAGTTATTTCGTTAGCATAACAGGGTATTGATTTTCCCATTATTTCATTAAACCTTCTAAGGTCATCAAATCCATGGACATGATCTGCATGTCTATGAGTAAACAACACAGTATCAATTTTGTTAATATTATAGGTTAATGCCTGAAACCGAAACTCTGGCGATGTGTCTACCAAAAGAAAACGGCTTTTTTTTTCGATCAGAATACTTGAGCGCCATCTATTATTCTTTTGGTCATTGGAAGTGCAAATATCGCATTTACAGCCGATGACTGGAACACCGTGAGAAGGACCAGTTCCTAGAAATATAATTTTCATTGTTTTCGACCTCTTTACAAAGTTGTTGATCCATTATAACATTAAAAAGAATAATTTGGCAATTAAGGAGGGAGATAAGTGAGTGATACTGAAGTAAAGAAGTTAGTCGAAGCATTAAAAAATTCTAACAACACTTATGTTTTAACTGGAGCAGGGATGAGTACTGAAAGCGGCATTCCAGATTTTAGAAGCCAAGGGACAGGGTTATGGAATGATATAGATCCAATAAAATATGCGACAAGAGATGTATTGCTTAGCGAACCTGAAAAGTTTTTCCAGGTAACTTTTAAAAGGTTTGTTTCTCTAGTTGATAAAAAGCCAAATGAAGGTCATTATGTGCTCTCGGAATTAGAAAAAGAAGGGATAATAAAAGGTATTATCACACAAAACATTGATGGACTTCACCAGGAAGCAGGATCAAAAGAAGTGTGGGAAGTTCATGGAAACATTAAAAAAAGCCACTGTATGGAATGCAGTACGGCATTTCCTTTTGAAGAACTTGTTAGTCAGGTAGAAACTAAAGATGTGCCAGAATGTAAAAATTGTGGAGGAGTACTTAGACCGGATGTTGTACTGTTTGGGGACCCTATGCCTGATGACTTTTTTGAAATTGCAGCAGAATTGAAACAAAATTGTGATTTTTTACTGATTGTCGGAACCAGCTTACAAGTATATCCTGTTGCAGGCATTGCAGAATTAGGTATTCCAATGGGTATAATAAACCTAGATAGTACACCACATGATATTAAAGCAAAAGCAGTAATTAATACTAAATGCTCACAAGCTTTAAAACAAATAAAAGAATGTTTATAACCAAAAAAATTATCCGGGGAACTCTTTTAATTCCCCGGATAATTTTTTTAGTCTGATAACTTTTCATTAACACTCTGTATTTTTTGATCAGTTGAAGTGGTTATATCACGTCTATCATCAATTCTGATTTGTGTTACTACTCGTTTGGCTCCAGCATCAAAGGGGCTATCGTGCATTTTTTTAACAATTTCTAAGCAGTCTTCGAGTTCACCTTCTAAGATTGTTCCCATCGCTGTAAGTTCATAGTTAACTTTATCCTGGACTTTTAATATCTTTTGACACTCAGCTACATAATAGCTAATGCTAGGAGTATTAGTCCCTAAAGGAACAATACTAATCTCAACAATGACCATTTTGTGACTCCTCCAGTATTAATCGATTTACGAATTTTATTCTACCTATTTTTTTAAATACCTTCTTCTAAATTATTATAATAGGGGGATTTTATATTGGACATATTTAAAAAGACTACTGAATTGGATAAAGAAGTAGTATTGGAGGTTATAAGTAAAGGAGACATAGCTGTTGATGCTACCTCTGGTAACGGACATGATACATTATTTTTAGCAAGACAAGTGGGCTCTAAAGGGCTCGTTTATGCTTTTGACATCCAGAAAAAAGCTATAGATAGAACGAAAACTTTATTAGAAAACAATGGCGTTGAAAATAGGGTGAATTTAATTAAAGAGGATCACTCAAATTTGGCAGAAATAGTGCCTTCCGGTGTAGCAGCAATAATGTTTAATCTTGGCTATCTGCCAGGAAGCGACAAGAGTGTGGTAACGTTACCAGAAACAACTTTGAGTGCTTTGCATAATGGGTTAAAGTTACTAAAAGTAGGTGGAATATTAACTTGTGTAATTTATCCAGGGCATGATATGGGAAAAGAAGAATCAAATGAAGTAGAGAATTTCGCGAAAGAATTGAATTATTCAATATATCAAGTTGTAAAAATTATATCTACTAACAGAAAACAAGCTCCACCTTATTTGCTGGCAATTAAAAAAAGAAAGGAAGTAAGTATATGAAAAAAAGAATAGGATATCATATGTCACTAGCAGGTGGCTATAAAAAACAATTAAACAATGCATCGAAAATTGGAGCCGAAACCATCCAAATTTTTTCAGGAAACCCAACTTCTTGGCAACCGCCTAAACTTGACAAAGATATAGCAAAAAAATTCAAAGAAGTACAAAGGAGCAATAGTATTTGGCCGTTAATTTTTCATACACCGTACTTGATTAATTTGGCTTCTCCAAAACCAGATATATTTGATAAATCTGTATCTTTACTAAAAGCTTCTCTAAAAAGAGCTGAACTTTTTGATTCCCCTTACGTCATAACTCATATAGGAAGTCATCTAGGAGTAGGAAAAGAGAAGGGGATAAATAATATATGTAAAGCATTATTAAATTTAAAAAAGGATTGGCCCGAAGATACTAAACTATTGCTAGAAAACACCGTAGGGAGCGGAAATAATATAGGGTCCACGTTTGTTGAAATAAGAGAAATATTTAACCGGGTTGATAACTTGGTATTAGACCATTTAGGGTTTTGTTTTGATACAGCCCATGCTTTTGGTGCAGGTTATGATCTTTCTACAACAGAAGGAGTAGATAGGACTATCGATGAACTGAAAGATAATATTGACCTAAACATGTTAAAAGTAATCCATGCCAATGATACTCCAGAACACAAAGGTTCAAAAAAAGATAGACATGAAGATTTAACTAAAGGTAATATAGGAGAAGATGGATTTATTTATTTATTAAATAAAGATGAATTTAGTGAGGTTGATTCGATAATTTTGGAGACTCCTAAACGTAATGAGAACCCTGACAAAGAAAATTTAGATTGTTTAAAGAAGATATTAGGACGTTAAGTTAACCTTTAAGTTATCATGAAATTATATAGTAAAAGTTATATATATATCTGATTCTGGGGGAGGTAAAATAATTGGAAATATCAAATTTAAAATATCAACAAGAAAACTTATATATAAAAAGTGATAAAAGCGGTAATCCCATTATGAAAATTTTTATTTCACCTAAATTATTTTCTAAGCTTGAATCAACTGCTATTAAACAACTAGAGGATGCTTCAAAACTACCCGGGGTTAATCATCCTGTAATTGGCCTTCCTGATATTCACGAAGGCTTTGGTCTCCCAATTGGCGGTGTTATGGCAGTAAAAAAAGAAGGTGGCATTGTTTCTGCTGGTGCTGTGGGAATGGATATAAACTGTGGGGTAAGACTTTTAAAAACAGATATACCAGCTGATGATATTTCTGCCGAATTTTTAAAAGAGCTTATGAATAAAATAACAGCTGAAATACCTCTAGGAACAGGAAAAGATGGTAAACATGATATCTTAAGATTATTAAATATAGAAAAAGTATTTTCCGATGGTGTGCCGTATTTAGTGGAGATGGGTGCTGGTAACAAAGAAGAACTAGAAAGAATAGAAGACAGAGGACAGATTAAAGGCGGATCAATTGATGTTTTAAGTAAAAAAGCCAAAAAAAGAACAGGACAGCTAGCTACCCTTGGAGGTGGAAATCATTTTATTGAATTTTGCCGGGTTAAGACATGCTACAACGTAAATATTACCGACAAATTAGATATTAAACAAGATAAACTTGCAGTATTAATACATACAGGTAGTAGAGGAATAGGTCATCAAGTGTGTACTGACTACAGCCAGGAGATGGTTTCTAAAAGAAGTAAAAAAGAGCTACCAAATAAAGGCCTTGCTTTTTCTTATTTAGATTCAAAAGAAGGAGAAAGATATCTAAGTGCCATGGCAGCTGCAAGTAATTATGCCTTTAGTAATAGGCAGTTGATTTCTTGGATAATCAAAAATATTATAGAAGAAAATATTGGAAAAGAATCAAATGCGTCGCTTGTTTATGATATCCCTCATAATATAGCAAAATTTGAAAAACATGACCAAAAAGAGCTACTAGTGCATAGAAAAGGTGCAACAAGAGCACTGCCTCCAGGACATCCAAGTATTAATGGAGAATTAAAAGAAACTGGCCAACCTGCGATTATTCCTGGAAGTATGGGAACTGCTTCTTATGTTGTTATTGGTACTGATAAGTTAGCTGAAAGTTATTATTCTGTAAATCATGGCGCCGGAAGAGCATTATCTAGAAAAAAAGCCAAAGAGTGGATTAATAAAAAAGATTTTAAAGAAACCATGAAAGGAATAGAACTTCCTGTAAAAGGGATCAAAAAATATTTAGATGAAGCACCGCAGGCATACAAGGATATTAATGAAGTGGTGGATACTCTTTCAAGTAGAAATATGATTATGAAGGCAGCCAAATTAGTGCCTCTAGCTGTATTAAAGGGAGACTGATAATAACTGATTTGGCACAGCATTACTATTTAAAAAATATATAAAAGGAAATAATAAGAGTGAAAGCTTCCCTAAAAACCTTATCCTTACAGGAGGAGTGGATTTTATGCCACGCAATAAAAGTAGGCTAATGAGCGAAAACATGAAATATGAGCTAGCTAAGGAATTGGGAGTTTTAGAAACTGTGCAAAACGAAGGCTGGGGAAGTGTACCATCTAGAGATTGTGGTAACATGGTAAAACTCGCAATTCAAAAAGCTGAAACAATGATGAAAGAAGGGAAGCTTTAGGTGTATAAAATCAAATAAATTGGGTATATTAATAGATGAAGGCAAGGCTCCTCTCCCTTAAATCTAAAACCTAACACTTGTCTTCCATTTATAAGCGGTGACTTTATTCAATTAAAGTCGCCGCTTATTTTATTATTTTTTAAATTGGTGTTATAATTATGTGGGGAGTGAGTATAAAAATGACTATAGGGACAAATTATGTATGTAATTCATGCGGTTATATTACCTTAAAGTGGATGGGCAAATGCCCTGATTGTGACTCCTGGAATACATTAGAACAAATGTATAATAATAAGAATAGCCAGAATAAAAAAATGCCAATTACTACCCCCGTTCCTTTAACTGAATTAAACTATGAAGATAAACAAAAAGTAAGAACGGAAATAGTAGAAGTTGACAGAGTTCTCGGAGGTGGCATATTTCCTGGTGCTTCTGTATTATTAGGTGGCAATCCAGGGATAGGCAAAAGCACATTAATGCTTCAGATAGCTTACAGGCTTGCTGAGAAGCTTTCCCCTGTATACTATCTAAGTGGTGAAGAATCTCCACCCCAAATTCTTGATAGATGCAAACGGTTAAACACCCTTCACTCAAATATATACATATCTAGTGAAACCAATTGGGAAATAATTGAGAATGAGATAGATAACTTAAACCCTAAAGTTATAATTGTGGATTCTATCCAAACTATATATTATCCTGAGTTGGGTTCACTGCCGGGTAGCTTAAAGCAGGTCAAAGAATGTTCATCCCGGTTAGTAAGGCTTACAAAGGACCAGGAAATTTCCTGCTTTATTATTGGACATGTCACTAAAGATGGTGAGATAGCAGGTCCTAAGGTTTTAGAGCACATGGTTGATACAGTTCTTTCTTTTGAAGGAGAAAAACAGCATTCGTATAGAATATTAAGAAGTAACAAAAATCGTTTTGGGGCTATGGAAATAGGTGTGTTTGAGATGAGAAATACAGGGCTAATGGAAGTGAACAATCCTTCGAAGTTTTTCTTGAATGATCGTACAGGCAAAGAATCTGGTTCTTGTGTGACAGCTAGCATGGAGGGAACAAGACCGGTACTTATAGAAGTTCAATCCCTTATAGGGAAGACTAATTACACTACACCTAGGCGAATGACCACAGGTGTTGATTACCATAGGGTCTTATTAATAATTGCAGTTTTAGAAAAAAGATTAAATTTGTCCCTTGGGTATCATGATGTATTTGTTAATGTTGTTGGTGGACTTAAAATTAAAGAACCTTCCGTTGACTTAGCTGTTGCCCTTAGTCTGGTATCAAGTTATCAAAATAGAACAATTGATAAGAATTTAATAGCCTTTGGAGAGATTGGTTTGACCGGTGAAGTAAGAAGTGTTACAAATATTGAATCAAGGCTTACTGAATCCAAAAAAATGGGTTATAAAGCAGCTGTAATTCCGCCTAGTGACACAAGAAAGCATGAAGGCATGGATATAATACACGCTAGTAATCTAAAAGAGGCTTTGTCTGTTTCATTAAATTAAACAAGATTATAAGGGAAGGTGAAAAAATGCTTGAAAGCAAAAGACAGGGTAAAAAAGAGAATGAATTCTTAGAAACCTTGGCTATGGTCGCACCAGGGACGCCACTTAGAGAAGGGATCGAGGCCATTGTCAATGGAACAACAGGTGGATTATTAGTACTTGGCTATAGTGATCCTATAAAAAAACTTATTACTGGTGGTTTTAAGATTGATATTGAATTTTCTTCTTCTAGTCTTTATGAATTATCAAAGATGGACGGAGCTATAATTTTGAGTCATGATTCAAAAAGGATAATTTATGCTAACGCTCATTTAAACCCATCCCAATCGATTATATCAAGAGAGACAGGGATGCGACACATTACAGCAGAACGGGTGGCAAAACAAACGGGCGAGAGAGTGCTCGCTATTTCTCAAAGACGAAATGTAATCACAATTTATCATAAAAATTTACGGTATCCATTAAATAACATCAGTATGATATTAACAAAGGCCAACCAGGCTGTTGAAACTCTTGAGAAGTATAAGGCTGTACTTGAGCAAAATTTGATCAACTTGACAGCCCTTGAATTTGAAGAAGCTGTTTCATTTCATGATGTTGTGAAGGCACTACAGCGCAGTGAAATGGTTATGAGAATAGTAAGCGAAATAGAAAGATATATAACAGAACTTGGTACGGAAGGTAGACTTGTAAAAATGCAGCTTGACGAGCTAATTGTAAATGTGGCTGATGAAGAGTATTTGCTAATAAAAGATTTTTACTATGATGAAAAGCAAGATTTAGAAAAGGTGAAAGAAAAAATATCAGCATTAAGTGCAGATGATTTAATGGATCCAGAAAAAATAAGTGAGATATTAGGATATCCAAGAAATATAAATGCTCTTGATAGAAGATTGTCTTCAAGAGGTTATAGAATACTTAATAAAATACCTAGACTGCCAATGTCTGTAATAGAAAATGTTGTAGGAACATATAAAGATCTAAAAGGGATAAGGGAAGCAACAGTTGAACAACTTGACAGAGTTGAAGGGATAGGAAAAGTAAGGGCTAATGCGATCAAAGATGGTATGAAGCGTATAAGAGAACAGGCATTAATAGATAGGTATATATAAATAACTAAAATAATTAAAATAACTAAAAAAGCTAAAACCCCAGTGAGAAAGGGATTTTAGCTTTTAACATGTGTATAATTAAGTAAGATTGTAATATCCAAGCAAAGATAACTTGTTCATTTCTTCTTCTATAACCTCATTTAAGTCCAAATCTAATGTATTAGCTAGAGCAGCAAGATAAAAAAGGTGCGTTCCTATTTCGTTCACAACAACTTCCTTGCAATTTTCACAAATTTTTCCTGCCAAATGAGTATCCATAAAGTCTTGCAAGTCTTTGATGGATACCTCCCCGGGAAGGTCTTGTTTTTTGGCCTTTACCTCTAAACAGCCACAGGTTGTAATAGACTTTACTATTGCGCGGTTTACTTTGGAATTAGATTCCTGAAACTTTGTAAGATTATCTAAAATACTTTTATGCCTTATAAGTAATTCAGACACTTTTTGTTGAAAGTCATGGCAATTAGCATTTTCGCCCATGTCAAAACGCCTTTCCATATACCAGCACCACTCTTTCCTATGTTATTTATCTTACTATAATTTACTACTATATAAAATTTTCAAAAAACTTCTTTTAATTAAGTATTATAATGACAAAAACCCTGCTTTGTCAACGAAGAGCAGGGAATTACAAAGATTGGTATTTAAATTTACTTAGAATATCTTTAATATTATTTTATTTATTAAAGATATTGACCTTTTTAACCAGAAGCTTTATCAGTCAAATCATTTGCAAGTTCAGTTAAAGTATCTGAAACGTTGACAATTTCCTGAACTGATGCAAGAACCTGCTCAGTTGCAGCAGCCTGGCTTTCAGATACATCTCCGGTTTCTTGAATGCCGTTATTCATAGTTTCTATGTAAGAAACAATTTGTGTTATTATGTCATTAATCTCCTGTATAGAAGTACTGCTGTTGTCAGCTAGCTTTTTTACTTCAGTAGCTACAACGCCAAATCCACGGCCAGCTTCCCCAACTCTTGCAGCTTCTATTGCAGCATTTAGACCGATAATTCTAGTTTGATTTGCAATTTTTTGTATTAATTCCAATATTTCATTACTTTTGCTTGCAGCTTCCTGGGCGTTTGTAGCAGTTTTACTTAAGTCCTGTCCCAGATTTGCAAGATTCTCTGCACCTGAAGCAACTTCTTGCATGGTAGAATTAATTTGCTGGATAGTGGCACTTAAAGTCTCAGCATTTTCTGCTAAAGTTTTAGCCTGTTTGTTAAGGTCTTCTATTAGTTTTTCCCTTTCTTCGACGACCATTACCAAAAGCTTTGCACCAGTTGCGTCCATAATGGCTACATTCTCGGGGCAATTATCATTTAAAAGCTGCTTTACTTTATCTACTCCTGTTACTTCAATTATTAGATCCATATTATCGGTTAGCATGGCTGTAAAGTCAGTATTTGTGGGTACATCTAATTCCTTAGCGCGCTTTATCCCTTCGGCTTCCTCATCAATATCACATATCCATTTTATTGTAACATCCTCCATTGAATTAAACAGATCTAAGAGGGCTCTACCCCCGCGTCCTCCTCCAATTATGCCAATACGCATGAAAATCCTCCTTTAATATAAATACAGATTGTATGTACAAAGAGCTAATACTATATATTATAAAATATTTTGTTTATGCTTTAGTTCTATAAGTTCTGGTTTTACTTTTACCTGCTTTTTTAATTTTATGGAAGTTATTCTGCAAAAAATATAATAATCCTGCATTTAAATGCAAAATTATCTTATATTACTGATTTGAAAAAGATGTACTAAAAACTAATCAAATATTAAAATTTTTATGTAATGGCAAAACATATTAAAGTAATATAAAGTGAGCTGGTTTAAAAAATGTTTGAAAAAGATTGACAATTAAAAAATAACATGATAATATAAAAAACTTTGACATAAATATAGCGGTGTGTTAGTATTATATTATATAATCGTATGAATTTTAGGGGGTTTTTCTATGTTTGACATAGGAGACAAAGTGGTTTACCCGGTACATGGGGCAGGAACTATTGAAGCTATAGAAGAGCGAGAAGTCCTTGGTGAAAAGCATAAATATTATGTGATGCGGCTACCTTTAGGTGACTTGACTGTTCTGATACCAACAGAAAATATAAAAGAAGTGGGCTTAAGAGAAGTAATAGATGAAAATGGAGTAAACAAAGTTTATAAGATCTTAGGAGATCACCAGATAGATAGTGAAATAAATTGGAACCAAAGATACAAGGTTAACATGGAGAAGATTAAAAGTGGTGACATATATGAAGTGGCTGCAGTTGTTAAGAACTTGATGTTTAGAGAAAAAGACAAAGGTTTATCCACTGGAGAGAAAAAAATGCTAGACACAGCAAAACAGATATTAATAAGCGAGTTAGTGTTGGCTGGAGAAGCAGATGAAACAGAGATATTATCTTTCATTGATAAATCCTTAGAAAAAACGTCATGAATAATTGACGTTTTTTTTGTAAATTATAACATCAAGAAACCTAATTTTAACAAAAATGCTTATTTTAAGGTTTTGAAAAGCATTGAAAAAATCAAAACAAATGGGCTATAATTAGGTATAGGCGCCTGAAAGGGGGTGAAAAGGCTTGCTTAGAAAGGCTACAAAAATTATATCCGTATTAATAGCTGTTGTTCTTGGTTTCCAAATATTTAGGATGATGGACAACTTGGATGTAATAAGAGAAATGCAGATAGGTCCAGCTGGTATGTTAGGTGTATCAATTGTTGGAGGGGCAGTTTGTGGACTAATATTTTATTTTTTATTTCCAGTGTTGATAAGGAACATAGTTCAACTATCAAGCTGGCTTGAGAAAAAGATGAAAATAATACCTACCCAGGATATGATCATAGGATCTGGAGGATTTTTGGTTGGGTTAATTCTTGGAGTGCTTCTTAGTATCCCTATGTCAAGGATACCCTGGATAGGAGTTTATCTAGCTCTTGTAGTAACAATAGTTATGGGTTATTTAGGTGCTGTTGTATCTTATAACAGAAAGGATGATATTAATAACTTTCTTTCTGGAATGGGTAGTAGAGATAAATATGGGAGAAATGAAGATGACACATCACAATATTCACTGCCTGCAGTAAAAAGTAATAGAAGCAGGGTGGTCAAGGTGCTTGACACTTCTGTGATAATAGACGGTAGAATTAGCGATGTGTGTAAAACAGGTTTTCTAGAAGGACCTTTGATTATTCCAAGCTTTGTTTTAGAAGAGCTGCGGCATATAGCCGATTCATCTGACCTCCTAAAAAGGAACAGAGGCAGAAGAGGGCTTGATATCTTAAACAAAATACAAAAGGAGCTAGATATAGAAGTAGAGATATATGAGGGAGATGTAGATGAAGCAGAAGTAGATAGCAAACTAGTTAAGCTAGCTAAAGAGCTAAAGGGGAAAGTTATTACAAATGACTACAACTTGAATAAGGTGGCGCAACTGCAAGGTGTGCCTGTATTAAACATCAACGAATTGGCAAATGCTGTAAAGCCAGTGGTTCTTCCAGGCGAAGAGATGGCAGTAAAAGTGATTAAAGATGGGAAAGAAGTAGACCAAGGAGTTGCTTATCTTGATGATGGAACAATGATAGTTGTTGATGGCGGGAAAAGGCATATCGGTGAAAAATTAGAAGTTATGGTAACAAGTGTACTTCAAACAGCTGCAGGGAGAATGATTTTTGCCAAACCTAAGTATCAACTTGATAAAAGTCATGCATAAAAGCTGTTAACTAAATATCAAAGCTATAATTTTTAGGGAGAGGTTTTATTATGGACAAATTAAACTATAATGTATCATGTATAATACCTGCAGCAGGTCAAGGAAAAAGAATGGGAACCAAAGTTAACAAACAGTATTTGAATCTTCTTGGAAAACCAGTACTAACGCATACTTGGCGGGCATTTACCCGCCTTTCTTTTATTAAAGAGATTATATTAGTGGTTAACAAAGACGAGAAGCCAGTCTGTTATGATGAAGTTATAAAACCGTATAATGACGAAATTAATAATAATAAAGATATTATTATTAAAGCTATTGAAGGAGGAAAAAGCAGACAACAATCCGTTTATAATGGGATCAAGGAAGCTTCCTCAGAATGTTCATATATTATGATTCATGATGGGGCAAGGCCTCTTGTGACTGCAGACTTAATCGAAAAAGTTATAGCTGAGGCATATATTCATTTTGCTGCTTTAGCGGCTGTACCGGTCAAAGATACGGTTAAAGTTAGCTATGAAAATGATACTGGAGTTTTTGTCAAAGAAACCCCTCCAAGGGAAACTTTGTGGTCAGCGCAAACACCGCAAGCTTTTGAAAAATCATTGATTGAAAAGGCACATGAAAAGGCCGTTAAAAAGGACTATACGGGGTTTGATGATTGTTCGCTGGTGGAAAGAATTGGGGTATCACCAAGAGTTGTTAAATCATCTTATGAAAATATAAAATTAACCACTATTGAGGATGTTGAATTGGCTGAAAAAATCTTAGAAAGGAGAGGGAGGTTTTGCGAATAGGAAGTGGTATAGATGTTCACGGCTTCTCCGAAGAGCCTCCATTAATACTTGGAGGCGTAAGGGTTGATGAAAGTAGAGGGTTAAAAGGACACTCAGATGCGGATGTATTAACACATGCTATGATGGACGCTATTTTGGGGGCTCTGTCACTTGGAGACATTGGAAAACATTTTCCTCCGGAAGATATGAAATTTAAAGATGCCTATAGCTTGGATCTTTTAATACATTGCTATAACTTGGCTAAAAAGAAAGGATATGGTATTACAAATATTGACTGTACAATAATGGCAGAAAAACCAAAACTAGCTCCCTATATTGATGATATACGGGGGTCTATATCAAAAGCTATTGATGAAGACATATCAAAAATTAGTGTAAAAGCAACTACCTTTGAAGGCCTTGGATTTGTAGGTAGAAAAGAAGGTATAATGGCTCAAGCTACGGTTCTTTTGTATAAAAAGTAAACGGGATCTGATAGCTTGTTAACAAATAATTGGTTTGTTATAATCATTTTTATGATTAAACATCTAAATAACCGGGGAGGAATTAAGTTGACAAAGGAAAACAAGCCTGAAAATGTTAGATTAAGATTTGCTCCAAGTCCAACGGGTTCAATACATATTGGTAATATTAGGACGGCTTTATTTAATTGGTTGTATGCTAGAAATATTAATGGGACATATATTTTGCGGATAGAAGATACAGATGTTTCTAGATCAAAAATGGAACATGAAAATACTATATATAAGGAGCTAAAATGGTTAGGGCTTGATTGGGATGAAGGCCCGGAGATTGGTGGAGAACATGGCCCTTATAGACAAAGTGAAAGAAAAGAAATATATATAGAAAATGCAGAAAAATTATTGACTGAGGGAAAAGCTTATGAATGTATTTGCACAGAAGAGGAATTAGAAGAGCTAAGAGAGGCTCAAAGAAATAGAGGGGAAGTGCCTCGTTATAATGGTAGATGTAAAGAGTTGTCTGATGAAGAACTAATCGAGTATAAAGAAGAAGGAAGAAAAAGTGTAATTAGATTTGATGTTCCTTCTGGTAAAAAGCTAATTGTTAACGATCTAATTAAGGGTGAAGTTGAATTTGAAAGTGATGGAATAGGTGACTTTATTTTAATAAAAAGCGATGGTATGCCAGCTTATAATTTTGCCTGTGTCATAGATGACTTTTTGATGAAAATAACTCATGTACTCAGAGGGGAAGACCATCTCTCTAATACACCTCGCCAGGTAATGATTTATGATGCTCTTGGTTTAGAAGCTCCAAACTTTGGTCACCTTTCGTTGATTTTAGGACCTGACAAGTCGAAACTAAGTAAACGTCACGGTGAAACTTTTATTGGTGAATATAGAGAAAAAGGTTTTTTACCAGAAGCAATGGTAAATTTTCTGGCTTTACTTGGGTGGTCGCCTACGGGGGAAGAAGAACTGTTTAAGCCTGAAGAGATTGTCGAGATTTTTGATATAAATAGAGTAGCAAAAAGTGCGGCCGTGTTTGATATAGAAAAATTAAAATGGATGAATTCTCATTATATTAAGGAAGCTGACAACAAAAGGCTTTTTGAGTTAGTAAAGCCTTTTGTTACAAGGGCAGGTATTATGGATGAAAACACAATGGATGATAATTTTGATTGGTTCATAGAAATTATCGAGATTACCAAAGACCAACTCAATCAACTCTCGGACTTTCCAGAAAAAATAACTATATTTGTGGGAGATGAAGTTGATCTGGAAGAGAACATAAAAGAAGAATTTTTGCAAGATGAAAATAATATTAACCTGGTTAGAGAACTAAAAGAAGGTTTTGGTGATTTAGATGAGTGGAGTAGAGAAAACATATCTTCTGTTATAAAATCTGCTGGCAAAAAATTAAAACTTAAAGGCAAAAAGCTTTTTATGCCAACACGAATAGCGGTGAGCGGTGAGAAACAAGGCCCTGAACTTGACAGCTTAATATATCTTTTAGGAAAAGAAAAGGCTTTAAATCGTTTAGAAAGTGTATTAAGCCAGGTGTCATAGGGCAAAGAGTTGACATGTGATAAATAGTCCGGGTATAATGAAAAAAACTTTAAGAGTCCTGAAAAAAATTCAAATAGATAACTTTAATGCCATAACATTTGATAGAGCTTGGAAGTTTTAAAAGAGGTGAGGGTTTAGATGACAATTAGGCTATTTAATAGTTTGAAAAGAGAAAAAGAAGTTTTCCAGCCAGTCGAAAAGGATCAAGTGAAAATGTATGTTTGTGGTCCTACAGTGTATGACTATTTTCACGTAGGTAATGCTAGAGCATTTTTGATTTTTGATGTTATTAGAAGGTATTTTGAATATAAAGGATATAATGTGACCTATGTTCAAAACTTTACAGATATTGAAGATAAAATGATAAACCGAGCGAACGAGCTTTCTGTTACTGTTGAAGAATTAGCTGATAAATTTATCGAAGCTTATATTGAGGATGCTAGGGCGATAGGCATTAAAGATGCGGATTATCAGCCAAGGGCTACATATCACATAGAAGAAATAATTGATTTAATAAACAAGCTGATTGAGAAGGGTTATGCCTATGAATCTAGCGGGGACGTGTTTTTTGATATTTCAAACTATAAAGAGTATGGAAAGCTGTGTAAGCAGGACCTTGAAGAACTTGAGAGTGGTGCAAGATTATCGGAAGAAGAAAAAGAAAAAAAGAAAAACTCTCTTGATTTTGTTTTGTGGAAGGCTAATAAGCCTGGAGAGCCTCACTGGGATAGCCCCTGGGGAAAGGGAAGACCGGGATGGCACATTGAATGTTCTGCTATGAGTATGAAATATTTGGGAGCTCCTTTTGATATTCATGCTGGCGGTTCTGATTTGACTTTTCCTCACCATGAAAATGAGATCGCCCAAAGTGAAGGTGCAACGGGCAAAACGTTCTGTAACTATTGGATGCATGTGGGTTATTTGAAGTTTGATGACAAAAAAATGTCTAAGTCATTAGGAAATTTTATGACTGTGAGAGAATTTAGGAAAAATTATGATCCGAGGATTTTGAGACTATTTCTATTAAGTGCTCATTACAGAAGCCCTCTTAATTATACTGAGGAGCTTTTGGAACAGTCAAAAAGCAGTGTTGAAAGGCTAAATAATTTCTATAATAACTTATTACATGCTAATAAAACTGCTAAAGAGGCAGACATAAATGAAGAGGACGAAAAAATAATAAAGCTTATAGATGAGAAAGAAAAAGAGTTTGAAAATGTTATGGATGATGACTTTAATACAGCCGATGCTCTTGCTTCAGTTTTTACTATTGTTAGAGAAGTAAATTCATATATTACAGGTAAAACACCTAATAAAGTTGTGTTGGATAAAGTTTTAAATAGATTACAAAAGATGGACCAAGTTTTGGGGTTATTACCTGAGGTGTCGGCCAATGAAGAGATTTTAGATGAAGAGATATGGGAAATGATAGAAAAGCGCCAGACAGCTCGTAAAGAAAAGGACTTTGCTACTGCTGATGCTATAAGAGATGAATTAAAAGAAAAAGGAATTTTAATAGAAGACACTCCACAGGGAGTGCGCTGGAAGAGGGATAGCGGTTAATGCTAAAAAATATGACTTTTTTAGATGAGAAAAAGGCTGGCCAACTTCCGGTATTAAACCTCGCCTATATTGGTGACGCAGTGTACGAGCTTTTGATAAGAGAATATCTGCTAAAAAAAGAAAATGTAAAAGTTAAAAACATGCATCAAAAAACTGTTGAGATAGTTAGGGCAGAGGCTCAAGCAAAGGCTTTAAATGAGATAGACTCACATTTAGATAAAAGTGAGTCTTCGATCGTAAGGCGTGCAAGAAATACTAAAATAAACAACCCTCCAAAAAGTGTTGAATTAGCAGACTATAGGAGAGCTACGGCTTTAGAAGCTCTTTTTGGTTACTTGTATCTTTCAAATAATTTTGAGAGGCTTTTAGAATTATTTGATTTGATCAAAATTAAACAAAATTAAATAATAAAAATTGATTCTGGTGCAAAAAGTCATATGAGCAAAGCTTTGTTTTTATTTATAATTACATCTTGACGAGTTTTAGATGTATCAATTAAAAACACTTTACTTATGTGATGTGAATAGACTTTTTGCACCAGAATCAAAATTTAGTTTAGCATGAAATTATTTTGACAAAATAATATTTAAGGGAGAGATTATTTTATGGAAGTTTCGCTAATTAAACATACACCCGATCCTGATCGGACTGTAGCTGCCGGGGCGCGTCTTTGTTATTCTAGTAGCAATGTTGATGAAATATATAATGATATGGATGAACAAGAGGTAAAAAAATTAATTAATATGTTAAAAAAAGTTGGCCACACTTCACCTATAGAGCACATAAGCTTTACTTTTGGAATTGAAGGCATAAGCAGAGCTCTTTCACATCAACTTGTAAGACATCGGATTGCAAGTTATACACAAAAGTCACAGAGATATGTCTCTGAAGAAGGCTTCTGCTACATAACCCCTCCTACAATAAATGAAAGTGATGAAGCTAAAAAGATCTACGAAGAAACTATGCAAATGCTACAGGAAAACTATAACAAACTTTGTGAAAAAGTACCTAAAGAGGATGCCAGATATATACTTCCAAACTCCTGTGAAACAAAACTAGTAGCTACCTTTAATGCTAGGAGTTTAATCAACTTTTTCCAGCTTAGATGCTGCTTTAGGGCACAATGGGAAATTAGAGAACTTGCATGGAGAATGCTTGAAAAAGTTAAAGAGGTAAGCCCGTATGTATTTGAGGATGTTGGGGCTGAGTGTGATATGACTAAACGATGTACTGAAGGTAAGAAAAGCTGTGGCCGTTATAAAATTTTAGTAGAAAAAGATTAAAACGGAGGAAATGTGTAGTGTCACAAACTATAATATATGGTAAAAATCCTGTTGTAGAAGCAATTAAAGCTGGAAGAAAAATACATAAAATAGAAATAGTTGGAACTGAAAAAGGAAAGTTTTTTGAAGAAGTAAGTGGTTTAGCAAAAGAAAATAAAATTCCTTTGGAAACAATTGATAAAAAAACCCTGGTAAAGAAAGTAGACACTAATGAGCATCAGGGTGTTGTTGCTTTTGTGGAACCATATAACTTTGTATCTGTAAATGAAATTTTGGAGTATGCAAAAGGAAAGAGCGAACAGCCCTTAATAATAATATTAGATCATGTGAAAGACCCTCAAAACCTTGGCGGAATAATTAGGACTGCTGAAGCTGTAGGTGCTCATGGTATTATAATACCAAAAGACCGGGCTGCTGGTATTACTCCTGCAGTATTTAAGGCTTCTAGTGGCGCTTTAGAGCATGTAAAAGTAGCAAAGGTTAGTAATATTTCTAGAACTATAAATGAACTGCAAAAAAAGTGGATTTGGGTAATTGGTTGTGAAAGTGAAGGAGCAGAAAATTATTTTGATGTAAAATATGATACGCCTCTCACTATGGTATTAGGTAGTGAAGGAGAAGGCCTAAGTAATTTGGTCAAGAAAAACTGCGATTTTTTAGTGAAAATACCAATGTATGGAAATGTAAACTCGCTAAACGTATCTACTGCTGGTAGTATTATACTATACGAAATAGTAAAACAAAGAATGTGATATAAAGGAACAAACGTAGGTTTTGATCGGAGTGTTGGTTTTGGGTAAATACTTGATAGTGGACGGCTATAATATTATAAATGCCTGGCAGGATTTAAAGTCAATGGCTAAAGATAATCTAGAATTTAGCCGACAGTCGCTAATAGAAACCCTTTCCGAGTGTAAGAAAGTATTATGGGAAGAAATAATTGTAGTTTTTGATGCTTACCATCAAAAAGATAGCAAAGGAAGTAAAGAAAAAATTGATGGAATTGTGGTTATTTATACAAAAGAAGGTGTAACTGCTGATAGGGTTATCGAATCACTTGTCTATGATCTCGACAAAGAGAATAAAGTAGAAGTTGCAACTTCCGACTGGCAGGAACAGAGGATTGTTCTTGGTAAGGGTGCTATAAGATTATCTGCAAGAGAGTTACTAAATCACATAGAACATTACAAAAAAAACTTAAGAAAAGATTTTCTAGAAAAGGAAAAGTTAAAAAAAAATAAAAATACCCTGGGCAATACTGTTAACTGCGATATACTTGAAAAATTAGAAAAATTAAGAAAAAGAAAGGAGGGTTAGAATTCAAAAAAAAGTATAATATGGGTTGTTTTACTTTAATTAAAGTTTTTCCTTTCCTTGACTGTTAATTTGATATTAAGGTATAATTACGTTGTGGTGGGACGGGGATTTACGTTTTTTTATTTGCTCCTAAAATTATAGGGTGGAGGCGATGCTTGTGAGTCAAAGCGCCCAAGAATTATATGACAAGTATGATCTTATGGACGATGAGGAAATTGCTTGGGAGGCCAGGGAAGGTAACTATGAAGCGTTAGAATTTTTGATCGGCAAGTACAAAAACTTTGTTAGAGCTAAAGCAAGATCATACTTTTTAATTGGTGCTGATAGGGAAGATATTATTCAAGAAGGCATGATTGGGCTTTATAAGGCCATTAGGGATTTTCGTGGGGACAAGCTATCGTCTTTTAAAGCTTTTGCGGAACTATGTATAACTCGTCAAATTATAACAGCAATTAAGACAGCAACAAGACAAAAGCATATTCCCCTAAATTCATACGTATCTTTAGATAAACCAATTTATGATGAAGATTCCGACAGAACTTTATTGGACGTTATCTCTGGAATAAGAATTACAGATCCCGAAGACTTAATGGTTAACCGAGAAGAGTACAGTGATATAGAACTCAAAATGAGTGAAATACTAAGTTCTCTTGAATGGAAAGTATTAATGCTATATCTAGAAGGGAAAAGTTACCAAGAAATAGCTGTTGAGTTAAATAGGCATATAAAGTCCATTGACAACGCACTCCAGAGAGTAAAAAGAAAACTAGAAAGGTATTTGAAAAAAAGAGAATAAATAGAATAACAAAGTCCTTTGCACTAAATAATAATTAATAAGTTTGTAAAAAAGTATCGGGAAATTTATTAAATTAATATGTTGACTTTTTTCTAATTAAGAGGTATAATGACACCTGCTCCTAGAGCAATGGAGAGGTACCCGAGTCTGGTCAAAGGGGGCAGACTGTAAATCTGCTGGCGTAAGCCTTCGAAGGTTCGAATCCTTCCCTCTCCACCAGGATGCAGTATAGCTAGGTAGTAGAGCCCTGGCCTTCCAAGCCAATCGTGTGGGTTCGATTCTCATCGACCGATCTGGGCTTTGCAGAGGAATAAAAGCATTAGATATGACGCGGGGTGGAGCAGTCTGGCAGCTCGTCGGGCTCATAACCCGGAGGTCGCAGGTTCAAATCCTGCCCCCGCAACCAACATGCTCACGTAGCTCAGCTAGGTTAGAGCGCATCCTTGGTAAGGATGAGGCCACCGGTTCAAATCCGGTCGTGAGCTCCAGCTCTAACAATTGGCGGCGTAGCTCAGGTGGCTAGAGCATGCGGTTCATACCCGCAGTGTCCGGGGTTCGACTCCCTGCGCCGCCACCATTTACATAGAAATAATATAACTAAATCGAAATAATATAACTAAATCATAGTAGTATAGCATAAATTTTTTTTGTTTTTAAAGGCCTTTATGCCATTTGTTTAGAAATATAGGGTATATGGAAAAGGCAGGTTGAGCAAAATACATATTTATACGAAACAAGCTTCTCCTGCATCGGCTTGTAGTATTGTAATTTTATGAAGTGCTTTTTAGTCAAATAAATTTAATAATAGGGAGGTTAGGAGCATGGCGAAGCAAAAATTTGAAAGGACAAAACCGCACGTAAATATAGGTACAATAGGTCACGTAGACCACGGAAAGACGACATTGACGGCAGCGATAACCAAGGTTTTATCATCCGCAGGAAGTACAGAGGTAAAAGCCTTTGATGAGATCGATAGGGCGCCAGAGGAGAAAGAAAGAGGAATAACCATAAGTACAGCTCACGTGGAGTATGAATCAGACAATCGTCACTATGCCCACGTAGACTGTCCAGGTCACGCGGACTATGTAAAGAACATGATCACAGGTGCAGCACAGATGGACGGTTCAGTAATGGTGGTAAGTGCGGCAGACGGTCCGATGCCTCAGACAAGAGAGCATATTCTACTATCCCGTCAGGTAGGGGTACCATATATAGTAGTATTCTTGAACAAGGCAGACATGGTAGATGACGAAGAACTACTAGAACTAGTAGAGATGGAAGTAAGAGACCTACTAAGCGAGTATGACTTTGATGGAGACGAGGCTCCTGTGATAACAGGCTCAGCACTTCAGGCATTAGAATGTGGATGCGGTAGCCGTGACTGTGAAGCATGCGGTCCTATACTAGAACTGATAGATGCAATAGACGAGTATATTCCTACGCCAGAGCGTGACACAGATAAGCCATTCTTGATGCCAATAGAGGATATATTCAGCATAACTGGACGTGGCACAGTGGCTACAGGCAGAGTAGAAAGAGGCAAAGTAAACGTAGGAGATGAGATAGAGATAGTAGGAATGTCAGACCGTCCAAAGAAGACGGTAGCAACTGGAGTAGAGATGTTTAGGAAGCAGATGGACTATGCAGAAGCAGGAGACAACATTGGGGCACTGATGAGAGGTATAGATAAAGAACAAGTAGAGCGTGGTCAGGTATTAGCGAAGCCAGGAAGCATTAAGCCACATACACACTTTAAGGCAGAGGTTTATGTCTTGAAGAAAGAAGAGGGAGGTCGTCATACGCCGTTTTTCACGGGTTATCGTCCTCAGTTCTACTTCAGGACGACAGACGTTACCGGAGTAGTGGACCTGCCAGAGGGTGTAGAGATGGTGATGCCTGGAGACAACGTAGAGATGGAGATAAAGCTAATAACTCCAATAGCTATCGAAGAGGGGCTGAGATTTGCTATTCGTGAAGGTGGCCGCACAGTTGGTGCAGGAGTAGTTGCTAGTATTATAGAGTAAAAACTACTTGTTAATTATTAAGAAATAACTGGCCAGGGCATATGTCCTGGCTTTTATGTTGATTTTCTAGATTTTTTATACATGATATTAGAATAAATATTGACATATATGATTTATTATGATAGATTTTCTTAAGTGATTATGGACAAATTAAGAAAGACATATTTGCTTGATATAGGAGTAGGGGGTGCAAACAAATGCGGGATAAAATAACCCTTGAATGTGCAGAATGTAAACAAAGGAATTACATGACTACAAAAAATAAGCAAACAAACAAAGAGCGTATTGAGTTAAAAAAGTATTGTAGATTTTGCATGAAACATACTTCTCATAAAGAAACGAAGTAAGAGCAAAGGATGTGAGTATTATGCTCAAAAAAAAGTTTAATAGGCTGAAAAAGTTTTTAAGCGAAACGAAAAGTGAGCTTAAAAAAGTAAACTGGCCTAAAAGAGAACAACTTACTGTATATACCGGAGTGGTACTTGTGACAGTTGCTATTGTTGGTATATATTTTTGGATACTTGACACAGGGTTCTTAGCAATTATTCAGTTGATTATATAGTTAAATAATTAAAGTTTTAGAGAGGAGGGACAGGACAGTTTTGTCCCTGGTGATTTATGACTGAAAGACATTGGTATGTAGTGCACACATATTCCGGATATGAGAACAAAGTAAAGACAAATTTAGAAAAAAGAGTAGACTCTATGCAGATGGACGATAAAATATTTAGAGTAATAGTACCTACTGAGTCACATGTTGAGTACAAGGATGGCAAGAAAAAATCCCAAGAAAAGAAGATATTTCCGGGGTATGTTTTAGTTGAAATGGTTATGCAGGATGATTCCTGGTATGTTGTTAGAAATACACCAGGTGTAACAGGTTTTGTTGGTTCTGGTACCAAACCCGTTCCCCTCAGCGAACCAGAAGTAGCTGGTATAATGAAAGACATGGGAATAAAAGATGAACAGGTGAAAGTTGATTTTGAAAAAGACCAAAAAGTAAAAATTTTAGAAGGGCCTTTTGAGAATTTTGAAGGGGTTATTGAAGAGATATACCCGGAGAAAGAAAAACTTAAGGTCTTAGTGTCTATGTTTGGACGAGAAACTCCTGTAGAATTAGAATTTGACCAGGTTGAAAAGCTTGGTTAGTAAACATATTTGTTAAGCTGTACAATGGGAGGTGAGCTAGAATGGCTAAAAAGATAGAGCAGGTAATAAAGTTGCAGATACCAGCCGGTAAAGCAGACCCATCGCCACCGGTAGGTCCTGCATTAGGTCAGCATGGAGTTAATATCATGGCATTTTGTAAAGAGTTTAACGAGAAGACATCTGATCAGGCAGGAATGATTATCCCGGTGGAAATTTCTGTCTATGAAGATAAATCTTTTACTTTTGAGACAAAAACCCCACCTGCTTCTGTGTTGATTAAAGAAGCTGCCGGAGTAGATAAAGCGAGTGGCGAAGCAGGGAAGGAAACTGTTGCAAGTGTCAAAAGAGATAAGCTTAAGGAAATAGCTGAACTTAAGATGAAAGACCTAAATACAACCGATGTTGAAGCTGCTACAAAGATGGTAGAAGGGACGGCTAGAAGTATGGGTATCAAGGTAGAAAGTTAAAAAAGAATTTAAAGTTAATTAAGTTTATTTTTAAAAATGTGGGAGAATTATTTCGCTTGAACCACAAGGAGGTCAGAGAATGCAAAAAACAAAAAGTAAAAGGTATAAAGAAATTGTAGAAAAGATTGATAAACACGAAGCTTATGAAGCAGAAGAAGCGATGAAATTAGTTAAAGAAGTTTCAAATGCTAGCTTTGATGAAACTGTTGAACTAGCAGTTAGGTTAGGAGTAAACCCCAAATATAATGATCAGCAGGTAAGGGGTAGCGTTGTACTGCCACATGGTACAGGTAAGACAGTAAAGGTTGCTGTATTTGCGAAAGGTGAAAAAGCAAAAGAAGCAGAAGAAGCAGGTGCTGATTTAGTAGGAGATGAAGATTTAGTAGCTAAAATAGAAGGTGGATTTTTGGATTTTGATGTGGCAATAGCAACACCTGATATGATGGGCATGGTTGGTAAGCTAGGTAAAACCTTAGGCCCAAAAGGGCTTATGCCTAATCCAAAATCGGGTACTGTGACTCAGGATGTAGGAAAAGCTGTGCAAGAATCAAAAGCAGGGAAAGTAGAGTTTAAAGTCGAAAAAGCGGGCAATATACATGTTCCAATCGGAAAAGTATCTTTTGAAATTGATCGGTTGGTTGAGAACTTTAATACGGTAATGGATGCTCTAGTAAAAGCTAAACCTGCAGCAGCGAAAGGACAGTATATTAGGAATGTTTCTGTTTCACCTACTATGGGGCCAGCAGTTAAGGTAGATTATAGATATATAAAATAAACAGTAACAAAGCTTAAAATTAAATAATACTAACTCGAAAACCGTAGACAGCAGGTACCCTTCTTGTGAGGTTTAAATATGCCTGCCGAGGTTGAAGCTGCCTACACTATCAGTTATACGTAGCCAATATATATCAAGGCTATGTTATAAGTCAGTTTAGTATCTGCTATTCTAGACTACTTATTGGTAAGTGTGTTGACTACTGTAATTTGTTAATTATCGTAGGATGCTTAGGCCTTCACCTGTTGTTTAGGGGGAAGGCTTTTTTTGGTTAAAAAGGTTTTGTAGAAAATTATGATAAAAAATCAGAAATAACCAGAAGGGGGTGAAAAAGTGCCCAAAAAAAGACATGAAAAAGAAGAGATAGTTGGCGAATTAAAAGATAAATTTTCAAAGATAGAAGGAGCAGCTTTAGCAGATTATCGTGGATTAGATGTTGAACAGATAGGTGAACTACGTGACAAACTAAGAGAAAATGGTCTAGAATTCAAAGTTGTTAAAAACAACCTTGCTAAAATTGCTGCTGATGAGGTAAATATTAAAGGCTTAGATGAGTACCTGGTAGGCCCTGTAGGTATTGCTCTTGGCTATGATGATCCTGTTTCTCCGGCAAAATTACTAAAAGAATTTGCTAAAGAAAACCAAGAATTAGAGCTTAAGGCAGGTATATTGGAAAATACAGCTATTGGGGAAGAGAAAGTCAAAGAGTTGGCAGACTTACCAAGTAAAGAAGAACTTATAGCCAAGTTAGTAGGGGTATTTCAGGCTCCGATCTCAAACTTTGTTAATGTTTGTCAAGGTAATATCAGAAATTTTGCTTATGCAGTCGAAGCTGTTAGGAAAAAGAAAGAAGAAGAGGAAGGCGAAAGTTAAATTAAAACCAAAATTTGAGGAGGTATTTTATAATGTCAAAAGTACAAGAAGTTTTAGATATTGTTAAAGAGATGAGTGTGTTGGAACTATCTGAATTAGTAAAGGAAATGGAAGAAGAATTTGGGGTAAGCGCACAAGCGCCTGTAGCAATGGCGGGTGCACCAGCTGCAGGAGCCGGGGAAGCTGAAGCAGGTGGCGGCGAAGCAGAGCAAACTGAATTTGATGTTGTATTGACTGACCCAGGTCAAAAGAAAATACAGGTTATTAAAACTATTAAAGAGGCAACTGGTGTTGGCCTAAAAGACGCTAAAGCTATGGCAGATGACCTGCCAAAAGCTGTTAAAGAAAAAGCAAGTAAAGAAGAAGCAGAAGAACTAAAGGAAAAGATAGAAGAAGCGGGTGGATCAGCAGAAGTCAAGTAACAAAAAACACTAATATAACACCCCGCCTATTAAGCGGGGTGTTATATTTTTCATAAAAATTTTCGTACATTTCTTGACTTTGAATATAATTTGTGCTAGTATCATATAATGCCGTTACTGATTTTTATTTCTAAAAAATTTTATATATGAATAGTAATATACAACCAGTATAACAGTATAATTTTTTTACAGTTGGGGAGAATTATATAGATGTAGGCGTACTGGCTTTTTTTATTTGATAATATAGCAAGATAATTTTTTTTGACAATAATTTTAGGATACATAAACATACTATGATGTAAACATTTATTAGTTAGTTATTTAATTTACTTTTAATATACAGGTAAAAAATGGTTTCTGAGGGGTGAGCTGGTTAATGCCAAAAACCGTGAAATGTGGGAGAAGAGAAAGGCTAACTTTTTCGCAAATTGAAGAGGTTCGAGAACTACCTAACTTAATTGAGATCCAAAGGAGATCTTATGAATGGTTTTTAGAAAAAGGTATACACGAAATGTTCGATGATATTTCGCCGATACAGGATTTTACTGGAGGTCTTGTATTAGAATTTGTAGACTATTCTTTAGGTGAACCAAAATATTCGGTTGAAGAATGTAAAGAGAGGGATGTGACCTATTCTGTTCCGTTACGAGTCAAAGTAAGGCTTATTAACAAAGAAACTGGTGAAGTAAAAGAGCAGGAAGTATTTATGGGAGATTTCCCATTAATGACTGAGAATGGGACCTTTATAATTAATGGTGCAGAGAGGGTTATTGTAAGTCAGTTAGTCAGGTCCCCGGGTGTTTATTATAAGAATGAGTGGGATACTAGCGGAAGAGAATTGTTTTCAGCGACAATAATACCAAACCGTGGTGCCTGGTTAGAATTTGAAATGAACGCCCAGAATGTTATATTCGTAAGGGTTGATAGAACGAGAAAGTTACCTGTGACGGTTCTATTAAGAGCCCTTGGGTATGGCACAGATGAAGATATTTTAAGGGTTTTTGGAGAAGATGCCAGAATTAAAGCAACCTTAGAAAAAGATCATACTGATTCATATGAATCTGGAGTTTTAGAAATATACAAAAGGCTTCGCCCGGGGGAACCACTTAATGTTGAAAATGCTAAAAGCTTATTCGAGTCTTTATTCTTTGATCCAAAGAGATATGACTTTGCTAAAGTCGGAAGGTATAAAGTAAATGTTAAGCTGGACTTTTATAGGGCACTTGGATACAAGGCTGCACAAAGAATTGTTAAAGAAGATACAGGCGAAATATTAATAAATGAAGACGAAAAAATTGAAAAAGAACATTTTGATATATTGAATGAAGCCGGGATTAACCGTCTTGTTGTAAAGAATAAGAATGATGAAGATAGTGTTATTTTAGCCAATGGTTATGTTGATGAAAACGTGAAAAATCTTACTAAAGAGGATATCGTAGCTTCAATTAATTATTTGCTGAACTTACTAGACGGCATTGGTTCTGTAGATGATATAGATCATTTAGGAAACCGTAGGCTTCGTTGTGTAGGGGAGCTGCTGCAGAACCAGTTCAGAATTGGGCTATCAAGAATGGAGAGAGTTATCAGAGAAAGAATGACAATTCAGGACGTTGATACTATTACTCCATCAGCACTAATTAATATACGGCCCGTTATAGCTTCAATAAAAGAATTTTTTGGCAGCAGTCAGCTTTCACAGTTTATGGATCAGACTAACCCTTTAGCCGAACTAACCCATAAGCGTCGTTTGAGTGCCCTTGGCCCTGGTGGCCTTAGCCGTGAAAGAGCTGGCTTCGAAGTAAGAGACGTTCATCATTCTCACTATGGAAGAATGTGTCCGATAGAGACTCCGGAGGGACCGAATATTGGTCTGATCAATTCTCTTAGTACTTATGGTAGAGTTAATGAGTTAGGATTTATTGAAACACCATATAGAAAAGTGGACAAAGAAAACGGAAGAGTTACAGAAGAAATTGAATATTTAACTGCCCATGAAGAAGATAAGTATGTAATTGTTCAGGCAAACTCTCCTTTAGATGAGGATGGATATTTTCAAAATGACAGAGTTATTGCCCGTTACAGACATGAGACCTTAACTAGATCACCATATGAAGTTGATTATATGGACGTATCACCAAAGCAGCTTGTTAGCCTTGCAACTGCACTTATTCCATTTTTGGAAAATGATGATGCTAATAGGGCTTTGATGGGTAGTAACATGCAGCGTCAGGGGGTACCACTGCTACAGAGTGAGGCGCCTCTAGTTGGAACAGGCGTTGAACACAGAGCTGCGTATGACTCTGGAGCAATTGTCAAGACCCTTGCTTCAGGGGTGGTTGATTATGTTAGTGCAAAAGAAATTTGGATCCGTCGTGATGAAGGCGGTGAAGGCAGAGTAATTAATGGTAGAACGGGTGAAGTTTTTAAGAGTGACAGAGTAAATGTAAGAGATGGATTTGATATATACAAATTTCAAAAATTTGATCGGTCTAATCAGGGCACATGCATGAACCAAAAGCCCGTTGCAAGAAAAGGAGATAGAGTAGAAGAGGGTGAGATTATTGCTGACGGCTCTTCTACAGAAGAAGGAGAGCTAGCCCTAGGGAAAAATGTATTGGCAGCGTTTATGCCATGGGAAGGATATAACTATGAGGATGCAATTTTGATTAGTGAAAAGCTAGTAAAAGATGATACATTTTCATCAATCCACATAGAAGAATACGAAGCAGAAGCAAGGGATGCTAAGTTAGGACCAGAAGAGATCACAAGAGACATTCCAAATGTTGGCAAGGATTCGTTAAAAAACCTAGATGAGAGGGGAATAATTAGGTCAGGTGCGGAGGTTAAGGCCGGTGATATCCTGGTAGGTAAGGTTACCCCTAAAGGAGAAACCGAACTTACCGCTGAGGAAAGGTTGTTAAGAGCTATTTTTGGTGAGAAAGCACGTGAAGTAAGAGATACATCACTAAAAGTGCCTCACGGCGAGTCAGGTATCGTGGTTGATGTAAAAGTCTTTGATCGTGAAGATGGAGATGAGCTTCCTCCTGGAATAAACAAATTAGTACGTGTGTATGTTGCACAGAAACGGAAAATATCTGTAGGTGACAAAATGGCAGGACGCCATGGGAATAAAGGTGTTATAGCAAAAATTTTGCCAGAGGAAGATATGCCTTTCTTACCTGATGGAACACCCGTTGAAATAGTTTTAAGTCCCCTTGGAGTTCCATCAAGAATGAACATGGGACAGGTGCTTGAGACTCATCTTGGTTGGGCGGCAAAAGCACTAGGAATGCACATGTCTACCCCTGTCTTTGATGGGGCTAATGAACAGCAGATCTTTGAAAAACTTGAGGAGGCCGGAATGCCCAAAACTGGGAAAACACCTCTTCATGATGGAAGAACAGGAAAGCAGTTTGATAACAGGGTTACAGTTGGTTATATTTATATGCTTAAGCTGGCTCACCTGGTAGATGACAAAATCCATGCTCGTTCTACTGGACCTTATTCCCTTGTTACCCAACAGCCCCTTGGTGGAAAGGCACAGTTTGGTGGACAGCGTTTTGGTGAGATGGAAGTTTGGGCCCTTGAGGCATATGGCGCCTCTTACACGCTGCAGGAGTTGTTGACGGTTAAAAGTGATGATGTCGTAGGGCGTGTTAAGACTTATGAAGCCATTGTAAAGGGCGATAATGTGCCAGAACCTGGGATACCAGAATCGTTTAAAGTCTTAATTAAAGAGCTTTCAAGTCTGGGTATGGACGTGAAGGTGATTAATGAAGAAGAGGGAGTAGTTCAGGTTAAGGATACAGAAGGCAATGAACGTGTCGTGAGTTTAGATGATATGGATATTGATATAAAAGGTCGTGAGGACTAAATTGTTTTACATTAATGTTTTTAATTATAATGTTTCATTAATTAAAGGGAAGGGAGAGATGGCCCTTGATGGATGTGAATAATTTTGATGCGCTTAAAATTGGGCTTGCTTCACCCGAGCAGGTCAGGGGTTGGTCAAGAGGAGAAGTTAAAAAGCCCGAAACCATCAATTACCGGACCCTAAAGCCTGAGAAAGAAGGGTTGTTCTGTGAAAAGATTTTCGGGCCTCAAAAAGATTGGGAATGTCATTGTGGTAAGTATAAAAGAGTCCGTTATAAAGGTATTGTATGTGACCGGTGCGGAGTAGAGGTAACTCAATCTAAAGTTAGACGTGAAAGAATGGGGCATATAGAGCTTGCTGCACCTGTGAGTCATATATGGTATTTCAAAGGCATTCCAAGTCGGATGGGACTTATATTAGACCTTTCGCCGAGGATTCTGGAAAAAATATTATACTTCGCCTCTTACATCGTAATTGACCCTGGTGAAACATCCCTGGCCAAAAAACAGCTTTTAACAGAAACTGAATACAGAGAGTACAGAGATAAGTATTCAGATCTTTTTAAGCAGGGAAAAGGTTTTAAAGCAAAGATGGGTGCAGAGGCTATAAAGGACCTGCTTGGGGAGCTAGACCTTGAGAAGATGGCGAAAGACTTACGTGATGAATTAAAAACTGCAAAGGGCCAGAAAAAAGTTAGAGCAGTTAGGCGTTTGGAAGTGGTGGAATCATTTAGGAAATCCGGGAATAATCCTCAATGTATGATTCTAGATGTAATTCCAGTAATACCACCGGATCTTCGTCCAATGGTTCAATTAGATGGGGGAAGATTTGCCACTTCTGACCTAAACGATTTATACAGACGAGTTATAAATAGGAATAACCGCTTAAAACGTTTGTTAGACCTTGGAGCTCCTGAGATAATAGTTAGAAATGAAAAAAGAATGCTACAAGAAGCTGTAGATGCCCTGATTGATAACGGCAGAAGAGGTAGAGCTGTTACGGGGCCTGGTAATAGACCGTTAAAATCACTCAGTGATATGCTAAAAGGAAAGCAGGGACGTTTTCGTCAAAACCTCCTAGGTAAACGTGTTGACTACTCAGGTCGTTCTGTTATTGTTGTTGGCCCAGAGCTAAAAATTCATCAGTGCGGTCTGCCAAAGGAGATGGCCCTTGAACTCTTTAAGCCATTTGTTATGAAGCGTTTGGTAGAAGAGGAAAAAACTCATAATATCAAGAGTGCAAAACGAATGGTGGAAAAAGTAAGGCCTGAGGTATGGGATGTTTTAGAAGAAGTTATAAAAGACCATCCTGTACTTTTAAATAGAGCGCCCACTCTTCACAGACTAGGTATTCAGGCTTTTGAGCCGATACTGGTAGAAGGAAGGGCCATTCAAATACATCCTTTAGTTTGCCCTGCTTATAATGCAGACTTTGATGGTGACCAAATGGCTGTTCACGTACCGTTGTCTGCTGAAGCTCAGGCAGAGGCAAGGGTTTTAATGTTATCAGCACAGAATATACTAAACCCTAAAGACGGAGCACCTGTTGCCATACCCACTCAGGATATGGTGCTTGGTAGCTATTATCTAACCTTAGAAGAAAAAGGTGCCAAAGGCGAAGGTAGTTACTTCTTGTCGCCAGATGAAGCGATAATGGCTTATCAAAGAGATGATATTGAGCTGCATTCAATAGTAGGCGTCAGGGTTGATAATTATACTAAAAAAGACTTTACAAACTTATCTGATCAAATTCCAGAAAATGCAATCCTATTAATAACAACGGTAGGGAAAATTTTATTCAACGAGATTTTGCCTAAAGACTTTCCTTTCATTAATGATTCTAAAGACATGAATGTTAAAGAAGATGACTGGTTGAAGAAAGGTGAAAACTTAAAAGAGGTAATATCTAAGCGTGATCAAAGAGAAGCACTGCAAAAGAATGACTTAGGTGAATTAGTTGCAGCTAGTTATCGTCGCTATGGAAGCTCTGAAACAGCTAAGATATTAGATGAGATGAAGCGGCTTGGTTACAAATACGCAACTGAAGCTGGAATAACCATTGGAGTAGAAGATATAGTTATTCCGGGAGAAAAGCAGTCAATAATGGAAGAAGCTGAACAAAGCGTTGAAACTACAGAAAAGCAGTTCAAGAGGGGTCTAATAACAGAGCAAGAAAGATATGGCAGAGTTATAGATACCTGGAGTAATGCAAAAGACGAAGTGACTGATGCAGTAATGGATAACTTGGAGATATTTAATCCTGTGTATATGATGGCAAATTCGGGAGCAAGAGGTAATATATCACAGATTACACAGCTTGCAGGTATGAGAGGGTTAATGGCAGACCCAACAGGAAGGATAATTGACCTTCCTATCAAGGCAAACTTTAGAGAGGGACTAACAGTTCTTGAATATTTTATTTCAACACACGGTGCAAGAAAGGGATTAGCTGATACTGCTCTAAAGACTGCCGACTCAGGGTATCTAACAAGAAGACTTGTTGATGTGAGTCAGGATGTAATTGTGAGAGAAGATGATTGTGGTACTAAAGATGGCATTAATGTTGAAGAGATCAAGAATGGAAATGAAGAAATAGAAAATCTACACGATAGAATTGTAGGAAGATTTGCATCTGAAGATATTACTGGAGAGAATAATGAAGTATTAGTAGGGCGAAATGAGCTTATTACAGAGGATAAAGCTAAAGAGATAGTAAATATCGGGTACAAAAAAGTGCCTATTCGTTCAGTTCTTACATGTAAAACACGTCACGGTGTATGCGTAAGCTGCTACGGCCGCGACATGGCTACTGGTAAAATAGCTAATGTTGGAGAATCAGTTGGTATTATAGCGGCACAATCAATTGGAGAACCAGGGACGCAGCTTACTATGCGTACTTTCCATACAGGTGGGGTTGCAGGAGATGACATAACTCAAGGTCTGCCGAGGATCGAGGAGTTATTTGAAGCTAGAAGACCAAAAGGGCTTGCAGTTATAAGTGAAGTAGCTGGCCGCGTCTCAATAAAGGAAGGCCAAACAAAACGAAAAGTTATAGTTACGCCTTCAAAAGGTGAAGAAAAAACATATAATATACCTTTTGGTGCTAGACTAAAAGTTGAAGATGGTGGAGAAATTGAAGCAGGTCAAGAGCTAACTGAAGGTTCTGTTAATCCTCATGACTTATTGAAGGTAAAAGGTGTGGCAGGGGTGCAACTTTATATACTTCAGGAAGTGCAGAAAGTTTATAGACTACAGGGTGTGGACATTAGTGACAAACATATAGAGATAATTATCAGACAGATGCTTAGGAAGATAAAAATTGAGGAGCCTGGTGATACAGAACTTCTTCCTGGAGGACTTGTTGACTTTTTTGAATTTGAAAGTATAAATGAAGAAGCGAGACAAAATGGGCTTGAGCCTGCTAAAGGGAGACCAGCTCTACTAGGAATAACAAAAGCTTCCCTTGCGACTGATAGTTTCTTATCAGCCGCATCATTCCAGGAAACTACAAGAGTGTTAACGGAAGCTGCAATCAAAGGAAAAACAGATCCTTTAATAGGCCTGAAGGAAAATGTTATTATAGGAAAACTGGTGCCAGCTGGAACAGGAATGTCAAGATACAGGAAAGTGAAGGTAGACCCGCAAGATTATGGTGGCTCAGGCCAAGAGGGAGCCGATATAAAAGCTGAACCTAACTCTATAAAAAATGAAGATGGTGATGAAATTGAAAAAGAAGAAAAAATCACTGTTGACACCGGTGAATAATGGTGCTAGAATTTCTAAGTGTGTGTGTAAGAGAAAGTTCTCTGTTAACGGAGAGGAGGCGTAAAATGGCTGTTTTGGACATAAAGAAGGCTAACAAACGTTGTGTCGGGCTTAGAGAAACTGAAAAAGCAATTGAGAGCGAGAAAGCTAGAAAGGTTTTTATAGCCAGAGATGCTGAGGATAAGATTAAAAAACCAGTAGAAAATAAATGTAAAAATAAAGGAATTAAATTTGAGTATGTAGATACAATGCAGGAGATAGGAGAAGCATGTGACATTTATAGAGGGGCTTCAACTGCAGCTATTTTGAAATAGTTTTAAAAATAAACTAGACCTCTATATAAATAGATATAGAGGTCTAGGAGATTTTCAATCTGTTTAGATTTAAACGCATTTAAATAAGTTAGCATTAGTGTTGTGCGACAAAAAGGAGGTGGAGGCATGCCAACAATAAACCAGATGGTCAAAAAGGGAAGAAAAAAGATGGAAAAGCAGTCTAACTCTCCAGCATTAAATGACTGTCCTCAAAGAAGAGGTGTTTGTACCAGGGTCTCTACAACCACACCCAAAAAACCTAACTCAGCTTTGAGGAAAATAGCAAGGGTTAGACTTACTAACGGTGTAGAAGTAACTGCTTATATCCCTGGAATTGGCCATAATTTGCAGGAACACTCAGTAGTTCTTGTAAGAGGAGGACGTGTTAAGGATCTTCCTGGTGTTAGGTATCAGGTAGTAAGAGGCTCTCTTGATACGGCTGGCGTAGAAAATAGAGGGCAAGGTAGATCAAAATATGGTACTAAGAAAAAAGAATAGTTACTAATTAGTATTGAGAGTCAATGTATATATTAAAGTATATTAGTACTCTTTACAGAAAATGATTAAATAATGTAATTGACATAAAGAAGGTTTATTTTTTTGGGCATATTTTGAAAGGAGGGTGATGAGAAGTGCCAAGAAAAGGTCCGGTACCAAAAAGAGAAGCTACCCCAGATCCTGTTTTTAATAGTAGGTGGGTATCAAAATTTATTAATAAAATAATGCTTGATGGAAAGAAAAGCCTTTCACAAAGGATCTTTTATAATGCTATGGATAGGGTGAGAGAAAAAACTGGCGAGGACCCACTTGAGGTTTTCGAAACAGCGATTAAAAATGTGATGCCAGTATTAGAAGTTAAACCCAGGCGAGTTGGTGGAGCAACCTACCAGGTGCCAATTGAGGTTAGCCCTGATAGAAAACAAGTACTTGCTATTCGCTGGCTAGCGAATTATGCTAAAGAGCGCAGCGAGAAGACTATGGAAGAAAGGCTTGCAGGTGAGATAATAGATGCATATAATGAAGCTGGTGGAGCTATCAAAAAGAAAGAAGATACACACAAAATGGCAGATGCAAACAAAGCGTTCGCACACTACCGCTGGTAAATTTTTTAGAGCAAATGAGGGGGGATACTAATGGGCAGACAATTTTCCCTAAAGAAAACACGTAACATCGGTTTGATGGCTCATATAGATGCAGGGAAAACAACTGTTACAGAGAGAATTTTATTTTATTCTGGTAGAGTTCATAAATTAGGTGAGACCCATGATGGTGCTGCTACCATGGATTGGATGGACCAGGAGCAGGAAAGAGGTATTACCATTACCTCTGCGGCTACTACATGTCAATGGCGAAATCATCGAGTGAATATCATTGATACGCCAGGGCACGTTGATTTCACTGTAGAGGTTGAAAGGTCCTTGCGCGTTCTAGACGGTGCTATTGGAGTCTTTTGCGCTAAAGGGGGCGTTGAGCCCCAGTCTGAAACTGTATGGAGACAGGCTGACAAATATGGTGTGCCAAGACTGGCCTTTATAAATAAGATGGATATTGTTGGTGCCGACTTTTACAACGTAGTAGAGATGATGAAAGAACGTCTTCAAGCAAATGCAGTACCGATTCAACTACCCATAGGAAAAGAAGATCATTTCACTGGAGTTATAGACCTGGTTACAATGAAAGCTTACGCTTATAAAGATAAGCTTGGAATGGAAAGAGAAGAAATTGATATTCCAGAAGACATGCAGGATAAAGCTGAAGAATATAGAGAAAGCCTAGTAGAATCAGTTTCAGAAGTTGACGATGAATTGATGGATAAGTATCTAGAAGGTGAAGAAGTTACAGAAGATGAGATCAGAAAAGCCCTAAGAGAAGGGTGCATCTCAAATGATATAACTCCAGTCTTGTGTGGTTCAGGCTATAAAAACAAAGGAGTTCAGCTTTTAATAGATGCAGTTATTGATTACTTGCCTTCCCCGGTGGATGTGCCACCAATTGAAGGTATTATTCCTTCAAAAGATGTAGTAGAAGGTGAAGAGGAAAAGGACAAAAGGATCAGTAGTGATGACGAACCATTTAGCGCTCTTGCTTTTAAGATAATGACAGATCCTTATGTAGGAAAGTTGTGCTTTTTCAGAGTATATTCGGGCACTATTAAATCAGGGTCTTATGTCTTTAATCCAGTCAAAGGTAAAAAAGAAAGAGTTGGCAGGATACTACAGATGCATGCTAACCACAGAGAAGAAAGAGACGTTGTTTACACTGGAGACATCGCAGCGGCTGTAGGATTCAAGGATACTGCCACAGGTGATACTCTTTGCGATGAAAAGAACCAAATTATCCTAGAATCAATGCAGTTCCCTGAGCCTGTTATATCTGTTGCAATTGAACCTAAAACAAAAGCTGACCAAGAGAAAATGTCAACTTCACTGTACAAATTGTCTGAAGAGGACCCAACATTCAAAACTTATACTGACGAGGAAACCGGTCAGACAATCATATCAGGTATGGGAGAGCTACACCTTGAGGTTATCACAGATAGGCTTCTTAGAGAATTTAAAGTAGAAGCAAATGTGGGTAAACCTCAGGTAGCATACAAAGAGACAATCAAAAAACCTGCCAAGGCAGAAGGTAAATTTATCCGCCAGTCTGGTGGTAGAGGACAATATGGTCATGTTTATATCGAAATTGAGCCACGAGAAAGAGGCGAAGGATATCAATTTGAAGATCAAATTGTAGGTGGAGTCATACCAAAAGAGTATATACCTTCTGTAGATCTTGGTATTAGAGAAGCTTTGGAAAATGGTGTTTTAGCTGGATACCCAATAATGGATGTTAAGGTCAGGCTGTATGATGGATCTTACCACGAAGTTGACTCTTCAGAAGGGGCATTCAAAATTGCAGGTTCTATGGCCCTTAAGGATGCAGTAAAAAAAGCTGATCCATGCTTACTAGAACCTATTATGAAAGTTGAAGTTATTTGCCCTGAAGAGTATATGGGGGATGTAATGGGAGATATAAACTCCCGTAGAGGTCAGATCGAAGGAATGGAAGACAGAGCTGGTGCCAAAGTCATTACGGCTTATGTTCCACTTGCTGAAATGTTTGGTTATGCCACTGAACTTAGATCAAGAACTCAAGGAAGAGGAACCTATTCTATGGAATTCTCACATTATGATGAGCTTCCAAATAGTGTTGCATCTGAACTTATAGGCCAAAAATAAAAGGAAAGTGCGAAATTAACAAACTAACAAAAAACTATATTGTGTAAGGAGGTAATATTTATGGCGAAGCAAAAATTTGAAAGGACAAAACCGCACGTAAATATAGGTACAATAGGTCACGTAGACCACGGAAAGACGACATTGACGGCAGCGATAACCAAGGTTTTATCATCCGCAGGAAGCACAGAGGTAAAAGCCTTTGATGAGATCGATAGGGCGCCAGAGGAGAAAGAAAGAGGAATAACCATAAGTACAGCTCACGTGGAGTATGAATCAGACAATCGTCACTATGCCCACGTAGACTGTCCAGGTCACGCGGACTATGTAAAGAACATGATCACAGGTGCAGCACAGATGGACGGTTCAGTAATGGTGGTAAGTGCGGCAGACGGTCCGATGCCTCAGACAAGAGAGCATATTCTACTATCCCGTCAGGTAGGGGTACCATATATAGTAGTATTCTTGAACAAGGCAGACATGGTAGATGACGAAGAACTACTAGAACTAGTAGAGATGGAAGTAAGAGACCTACTAAGCGAGTATGACTTTGATGGAGACGAGGCTCCTGTGATAACGGGCTCAGCACTTCAGGCATTAGAATGTGGATGCGGTAGCCGTGACTGTGAAGCATGCGGTCCTATACTAGAACTGATAGATGCAATAGACGAGTATATTCCTACGCCAGAGCGTGACACAGATAAGCCATTCTTGATGCCAATAGAGGATATATTCAGCATAACTGGACGTGGCACAGTGGCTACAGGCAGAGTAGAAAGAGGCAAAGTAAACGTAGGAGATGAGATAGAGATAGTAGGAATGTCAGACCGTCCAAAGAAGACGGTAGCAACTGGAGTAGAGATGTTTAGGAAGCAGATGGACTATGCAGAAGCAGGAGACAACATTGGGGCACTGATGAGAGGTATAGATAAAGAACAAGTAGAGCGTGGTCAGGTATTAGCTAAGCCAGGGAGCATAAAGCCTCATACCCACTTTAAGGCAGAGGTTTATGTCTTGAAGAAAGAAGAGGGAGGTCGTCATACGCCGTTTTTCACGGGTTATCGTCCTCAGTTCTACTTCAGGACGACAGACGTTACCGGAGTAGTAGACCTGCCAGAGGGTGTAGAGATGGTAATGCCTGGAGATAACGTAGAGATGGAGATAAAGCTAATAACTCCAATAGCTATCGAAGAGGGGCTGAGATTTGCTATTCGTGAAGGTGGCCGCACAGTTGGTGCAGGAGTAGTTGCTAGTATTATAGAGTAAAAACTCATACTGTTTAAGATATAAAGAATGAGGAGTTTAGGTTATTACCTGCTTCTCCTCATTTTTTTGTCTTATTGGTTAATGGAATATGGAAGTATAAGGAGGGAAAGGTTTAGATGGCCAAACAAAAGATTCGAATTAGGCTTAAAGCTTTTGATCATGTGGTTTTAGATCAATCTTCAGAAAAGATTGTAGAGACTGCTAAGAGAACTGGAGCCAACGTAAGTGGCCCCGTACCGCTGCCAACTGACAAAAGTGTGTATACTGTTATTCGAGCACCCCATAAATTTAAGGATTCTAGAGAACAATTTGAGATGAGAACGCACAAAAGATTGGTAGATATATTAGATCCCACATCAAAAACTGTTGATGCACTAATGAGATTAGACCTTCCATCTGGTGTGGATATCGAAATCAAACTGTAAATTAACGCTGGTTATAACTAGCGCTTTGGATTGTTAGGAGGTGTAAAGGATGAAGAAGGCAATTATGGGTGAGAAGCTTGGGATGACCCAAATATTCAAAGAGGACGGAGAACTAGTTTCGGTAACAGTTATTCAAGCGGGTCCATGCCCGGTAGTTCAGAAGAAAACTGAAGAATATGATGGCTATAAAGCTGTTCAGCTTGGATATAAAAAAACCAAAAATCATAGAGTGAACAAACCAACTAAGGGACATTTCGATAAAGCAGGTGTGGACTATATGAAGCACTTGGCTGAGTTTAGGCTAGAAGATGCAGATGAATATGAAATAGGGCAAGAGCTTAAAGTAGATCAATTTAAAGCAGGGGATATAGTCGATGTTACAGGAACTTCAAAGAGTAAGGGCTATCAAGGAACTGTGAAAAGATTTGGACAGTCAACAGGACCCAAGACACATGGTTCAAGACACTATAGAAAACCTGGCTCTATAGGAGCAATGGGTGATTTTAGAGTTTATAAGAATCAAAAAATGCCAGGAAGAATGGGCGGCGACACAGTTACCGTACAAAATCTAGAAATAGTAGACATTGACCCAGAAAAGAATGTAATACTAGTTAAAGGTGCCCTGCCTGGACCAAAAAGAAGCCTGGTAAAAATAGTTGACGGCGTTAAAGCAGAAACATCATAAGTTAAGTTCATTAGGGTAGTTACTGACAGTGAAGTCAGAAAGGAGGAATAGCATGCCTAAAGTGGCTCTTTATAATAAAGAAGGCGAAGAAGTCGGAGACATTAACCTTGTCGATGAAATCTTTGCTGCTGAGATAAAAGAAGATGTGATGCACGATGTAGTTAATATGCAGCTTGCATCAAAAAGAAGAGGGACAGCTTCTGCCAAAAAAAGAGGAGAAGTTAGAGGCGGAGGCCGTAAGCCATACCGTCAAAAAGGTACTGGCAGAGCACGTGCTGGTACAACAAGATCACCTTTATGGGTAGGGGGGTCAGTAATCTTTGGCCCAAAGCCTAGAGATTATTCATATAAGCTGCCCAAAAAAGTTAAGAGAAAAGCATTAAAGTCTGCTTTAAGTGCTAAACTTAGAGACGGGGAACTTGTAGTAGTAGACAGCTTTGAACTAGATCAGCCAAAAACTAAAGAGGTAGTAGGTCTACTAGAAAATCTAAAGGTTAACAAAAAGGCAATGCTTGTAACAAAAGGTTCTGACAAAAATGTATATAAATCCTCAAGGAATATACCTGGAGTTAGATCAATAGAAGCAGACAATATTAATGTCTATGACATTTTAAAGTATGATCACTTAATTTTAACTAAAGATGCAGTTAACCGTATCGAGGAGGTGTTTTGCTAATGGATCCTCGAGATGTAATTATAAGACCTTGGATTACTGAGAAAAGTACTGAGGAGATTGAAGACAACAAATATACTTTTGTAGTTGACAAGAAAGCTAATAAAACACAGATAAAACAGGCCGTTGAGAAATTGTTCGAGGCTGATGTCAAAAAGGTAAGAACAATGAATATGACAGGAAAGCCAAAGCGCCTTGGTAGGTATGAAGGTAGAAGGCCAGATTGGAAAAAAGCAATTGTAGTTCTAAAAGAAGACTCTAAACCAATTAAGATATTTGAATAGAATTTTGGAGAGTCGTTAAGGAGGGAATAGGAAGATGGCTTTAAAAAGATTTAAACCCACCTCTCCCGGTAGACGTTTTATGACAGTAGTAGAAAAGCCAGAGACTGCCAAAAAAGAACCGGAAAAGTCTTTACTTGAACCGCTTAAAGAAAAAGCGGGAAGAAATAGTAGAGGCACAATATCTGTAAGGCATCAGGGTGGAGGACATAAAAGAAAATATAGAATTATTGATTTCAAAAGAGATAAAGAACAAGTTCCTGCAAAGGTGGCAGCAATTGAATATGACCCCAATCGTTCTGCATATATTGCACTTCTAAACTATCTTGATGGTGAGAAAAGATATATATTAGCACCGCTAGGATTAAAAGTGGGAGATCAAGTGGTTAGTGGACCGAGTGCTGACATTAAGCCTGGAAATGCCAAGAAACTAAAAGATATTCCTACTGGTGTATTAATTCATAACGTCGAGCTAAAACCTGGAAAAGGTGGACAATTAGCTAGATCAGCTGGTACAGCGTGTCAACTGGCTGCAAAAGAAGGTAAATATGCTCACGTAAAATTACCTTCAGAAGAAGTGAGATTAGTGCTTTTAGAATGTAAAGCTACTATAGGTCAAGTAGGGAATGTAGAACACGAAAACCAAAGCATAGGTAAAGCTGGTAGAAGTCGCTGGCTAGGTAGAAGGCCAACGGTACGCGGGGTAGTAATGAATGCAGTTGACCACCCGCATGGTGGAGGAGAAGGGAAAACTCCAGTTGGACGTGTAAGCCCAATGACACCATGGGGACAAAAATCAAAAGGTTATAAAACCAGAAGAAAAGCAAAGCCTAGTGATAAATACATTGTTCGCAGTCGCCATAAGAAGAAAAAATAAGTTTGTCTTATTAGAGGCTATTTAATACAAGAAGGGAAGGGAGGTAAAATTATGGGTCGCTCCTTAAAAAAAGGTCCTTTTATAGATGACCATTTGCTAAAAAAAGTTAGGAAAATGCAGAAGGAGAAAAAGAAACAGGTTATTAAAACCTGGTCAAGACGTTCGATTATTTTGCCCGAAATGGTAGGGTTTACAATAGCTGTCCATGATGGCAGAAAACACGTGCCTATATATATATCTGAAGATATGGTAGGCCATAAGCTAGGTGAGTTTGCGCCAACCCGTACTTTCAGGGGACACGGTGACCATACAGAAAGATCCACTGCCCTTAAATAAACATGTGAAAGATAAGGAGGGAATTGAGAATGGAAGCTAAAGCAAAAGCCAGGTATGTGCGGGTTGCTCCAAGAAAAGCCAGGGAAGTTATGGATTTAGTTAGAAATAAAAATGCAGAAGAAGCAAAAGGTCTTTTGAAGCTTTCTACTAAAAAATCAGCACGGATTTTGGAGAAACTTCTAGACTCCGCATGTGCTAATGCGGAAAATAATTTTGAAATGGATCCTGATAATTTATATATAGCAAAAGGTTGGGTCGACGAAGGACCAACTCTAAAAAGATTTCGTCCCCGTGCTATGGGTAGAGCAACTCCGATAAATAAGAAAACAAGTCATATAACTATGGTTGTAAAAGAAAAAAAGGAGGGATAAAAACTTGGGAAATAAAGTAAGCCCAATAGGACTGCGTCTGGGAATTATACGTGACTGGGATGCTAACTGGTTTGCAGATAAAGATTACCAAGAACTTCTTCATGAGGATTTAAAAATAAGAGACTATATTGAAAACAATTTAGAAAACTCAGGTGTAAGCAAAGTGAAAATTGAACGTGCTGCGAATAGAGTTCGGATTACAGTCCACACTGCTAAACCTGGTATGGTAATCGGTAAAGGTGGAAGTGGTGTTGAGAAGCTAAGACATGATTTAGAAAGTTTGACAGAGAAAAAAGTACACATTAATGTCATGGAAATTAAAAGTCAAGAACTAGATGCTAACCTGGTAGCAAGTAATATTGCTCAAGCTCTAACCAGACGTGTTGCTTTTAGAAGGGCCATGAAACAGGCAGTTGGACGTGCGATGAGAGCCGGAGCTGAGGGAATAAAAGTTATGTGTAGCGGCCGCTTGGGTGGTTCTGACATGGCAAGAAAAGAATGGTATACAGAAGGGACCGTTCCTCTTCATACTTTAAGAGCAGACATTGACTACGGCATGGCAGAAGCCCATACAACTTATGGAAGAATAGGTGTTAAATGCTGGATTTATAAAGGAGAAGTATTACCTGAACTAGAGACAGAGGCTACTGAAAAAGCGAGTGAAAAAGAAGGAGGCAGATAACAATGCTAATGCCTAAACGTACAAAGTTTCGCCGTTATCAAAGAGGCAGAATGAAAGGCAAAGCAAAAGGTGGAAAAGAAGTTGCCTTTGGTGAATATGGTCTACAAGCCCTAGAACCTGCATGGATAACAAGCAGGCAAATTGAGGCTGCCAGGGTTGCAATGACTAGATATATAAAACGCGGAGGAAAAGTTTGGATTAAGGTTTTTCCAGACAAACCATATACAATGAAACCAGCCGAAACAAGAATGGGTGGTGGAAAAGGTACACCGGAAGAGTGGGTTGCAGTTGTAAAACCAGGTAGAATTATGTTTGAGCTTGCCGGTGTTGGTGATGAAGTTGCAAGGGAGGCTATGAGATTAGCATCCCATAAACTGCCAATCAAAACTAAGTTTGTAAAAAGAGAAACCTTTGGTGGTGATGATGATGAAAGCTAAAGAAATAAGAGAACTAACAAACCAAGAATTAGATAAAAAGTTAGACGAATTGAAAGATGAATTATTTAACCTTAGATTCCAATCTGCTACTGGCCAAGTTGAAAACCCGATGCGAATTAGGCAGGTTAAAAAAGAAATAGCTAGAGTAAAAACAATTATCAGAGAAAGGGAATTAAACACAGGTTAAAGGAGGGATAATGTTTGGAAAGAAGCAATCGCAAAGTTAGAGTAGGTAAAGTTGTAAGTGATAAGATGGATAAAACTAGGGTAGTTGCAGTAGAAGGTTTTATAAAACACCCTTTATATAAAAAACGAATAAAAAGAACCAAAAAGATGAAAGTTCATGATGAGAATAATGAAACAAGACAGGGCGATACGGTAAGAATTATGGAAACTAGACCAATCTCAAAAGATAAAAGATGGCGCTTGGTCAATGTAGTTGAAAAAGCCAAACTATAACGTCCTGTTTATCCTCGCCGAAGTTTACATGAGTGAAGAAAGGGGGAACTAATATGATCCAACAGGAGTCTACACTAAAAGTTGTTGATAACTCCGGGGCAAGAAAAGTTAAATGTATAAAAGTCCCCGAGGACTCAATGAAAAAATATGCCAATATTGGCGACGTAATAGTGGCTTCTGTTAAAGAAGCTACACCGGGTGGAACAGTTAAAAAAGGTGAAATAGTACGTACAGTGATAGTCAGAACAAAATCAGGGATTAGAAGAAAAGATGGTTCATATATAAAATTTGACGAAAACGCGTGTGTATTAATTAATAATGAAAAAGATCCAAGAGGGACCAGAATATTTGGTCCGGTGACCAGGGAACTAAGAGAGAATAACTATATGAAAATAATATCTCTTGCTCCTGAGGTACTGTAGGAAGAGGGAGGTGTAACAGATGGGCAAAGCCAAAATTCATGTTAGAGAAGGTGACACGGTAGTAGTCCTTTCAGGTAAAGACAAAGGCAAAAAAGGAAAAGTGCTTAGAGGGTTCCCTTCAGAAGAGAAAGTGCTTATAGAGGGTGTTAACATGATAAAAAAACATACCCGTCCTAGTCAACAAAACCCTCAGGGGGGTATTGTGGAGCAAGAAGCTCCTATATATGCGGACAAAGTAATGTTGTTTTGTTCAAAATGCGATCGCCCGGTTAGAACTGGAAAGAAAGTGACGGATGCGGGTGAAAAAGAAAGAATATGCAAGAAGTGTGGCAAGTCACTGTGATAAGTAGTCATAGGAAAGGAGGCGAGTTTTTTGTCCCAATTAAAAGAAATGTACACTGATACCTTAAAAGAAAAAATGATGGAGAAATTTGAGTACGAGAATGTAATGCAGGTGCCCAAAATAGAAAAAGTTATAGTTCATATGGGTGTTGGAGAAGCAAAAGAAAATCCAAAACTGCTTGACTCAGCCTTTGAAGATATGAAGAAAATAACAGGGCAACAGCCTGTTATTCTTAGGGCAAAGAGATCCGTTGCTGGATTTAAGATAAAAGAAGGTATGCCAATTGGATGCAAGGTGACTTTGAGAAGAGAAAAAATGTATCACTTTTTAGAGAAGTTAATTAATGTTGCTCTTCCAAGGGTTAGAGACTTCAAAGGAGTTTCCCCAAAATCTTTTGATGGAAGAGGAAACTACAGCTTGGGTGTTAGGGAGCAGCTGATTTTTCCGGAAATTGAATATGATGATGTAGAGAAAGTTCAGGGTATGGATATAATAATTAACACAACAGCTGAGACTGACGAAGAAGCAAAAGAATTGTTAAGTTTATTCGGTATGCCTTTTGCAGACTAAATTACTAACAACTACCGTTAGGAGGGAAATAGATGGCCAGAAAAGCTTTAAAAGAAAAAGCTAATAAGAGGCCTAAATTTAAAACAAGAGCATATACACGTTGCAATGTATGTGGGCGCTCTAGAGGTTATCTTAGAAAGTTTGGACTGTGTCGAATTTGTTTTAGAAAGCTTGCAAGCGAAGGGAAAATTCCCGGAATTAAGAAAGCAAGCTGGTAATTACTATCATATGAAAGGAAGGGGGTCTTACCTGAGATGTCAATGAGTGATCCTATTGCTGATTTTTTGACCCAGATAAGAAACGCAAATGACGTTTATCATGAAAAAGTTGAAATACCAGCATCTAATTTGAAAACAGAAATAGCGAGGATTATGAAAGAAGAAGGTTTCATTTCTGATTACAAATATATAGAAGATAACAAACAAGGTAAACTAAGGGTATATATGAAATACGGACCTAATAAAGAAAAAGTTGTATCAGGACTAAAGAGGATAAGCAAACCAGGCCTAAGAGTCTATGCAAATAAAGACGAACTGCCTAAAGTTTTAGGTGGTATAGGAGTTGCTGTTATTTCGTCCTCCAGAGGTCTAGTGACTGACAAAGAAGCAAGGAAAGAAGGAATTGGTGGCGAAGTTCTCTGTTATATTTGGTAATAATCGCTGCCAGTGGAAAAGCAAAGGAATGGAGGTGTATGTATTAATGTCCAGGATTGGCGTTTTGCCGATAAAAATTCCTGATAATGTGGAGTTTACACTAGATAAAAATAAAGTTAAAGTAAAAGGACCTAAAGGTGAACTTGAAAGAACTATACCAAGCGCTATGATAATAAAAGAAGAAGAAGGCCAGGTAGTAGTTGAAAGGCCAACTAACAGTAAAAAGCATAAATCGCTTCATGGACTGACAAGAAGTTTGATTAATAACCTGGTTGAAGGTGTAGTTAACGGATACGAAAAGACTCTGGAAATACATGGTGTTGGATATCGTGCAAAAAAGGAAGGGAACAATCTAGTACTAAATGTAGGATATTCTCACCCGGTGACTTTGGAACCACCTGAAGGAATTGAAATAGATGTTCCAAAAGCTAATATTATTACCGTTAAAGGAATTGATAAAGAAAAAGTCGGCCAGATCACTGCACAGATAAGAGATATCAGACCGCCGGAGCCATATAAAGGAAAAGGTATAAGATATCAGGACGAGAAAGTTATTAGCAAAGTTGGTAAAGCTGGTGGCTAATGGGTCTTTTTAGAAAGGAGGGAGTTTAATGGCAAAAATTAATAGAAATTTAGCTAGAAAAAAACGTCACAAAAGAGTTAGGAAAAAGGTGTATGGAACAACTGAAAAGCCCAGGCTTAATGTGTTTAGAAGCCTTAATAATATTTATGCTCAAATAATAGATGACAATGAAGGACACACTCTGGTTTCTGCCTCTACAGTAGAGCCAGATCTAAAAGAATATAAGGGGAAACCTGATATAGAAGCCAGTAAAAAGGTAGGAGAAAAACTGGCGAAGAAAGCCCAGGAAAAGGGTGTTGAAGAAGTTATATTTGACCGAGGTGGATATAAATTCCATGGTAGAGTCAAAGCACTAGCGGATTCTGCTCGTGAAAATGGCCTAAAATTTTAAAAGGGAGGGAATTTGATTTTGCTTAAAAAGCACAGTATGATAGATGCTGAACAGCTTGAATTAGAAGAAAACGTAGTTGCCATAAACCGGGTTACTAAAGTTGTTAAAGGTGGTAGAAGATTTAGCTTTAGTGCAGTGGTTGTTGTAGGCGATAAAAATGGTCATGTTGGTGTCGGCCTTGGAAAAGCTGTCGAAGTACCAGAAGCTATCAAAAAAGGAGTCGACGATGCCAAAAAGAGTCTTATAAAGGTTCCTATCGTGAATACCACTATTCCTCACGAAATAACAGGAGTGTTTGGTGGGGGAAGAGTATTTTTAAAACCGGCTAGCGAAGGTACTGGTGTTATTGCAGGCGGGCCTGTTAGAGCCGTGCTTGAACTGGCAGGAATCAGGGATGTTTTGACCAAGTCTATAGGTTCTAATAACCCGCTAAATATGGTTAAAGCTACAATGACCGGCCTATCTGAATTAAAGCGTGCTGAGGAAGTGGCGAAGCTACGCGGCAAGTCAGTAGATGAATTACTAAACTAAGGAGGTAGCAGTATGGGCCAAAAAAAATTGAATGTTACCTTAAGACGAAGTGTTATTGGGTGCGCTCCTGTACAGCGTAAGACTATAAAAGCTCTAGGGCTTGGGAAAATAGATTCTAGCGTTGTAAAAGACGATACCCCAGAGATCAGAGGTATGTTAAAAAAAGTAAACCACCTTGTTGAAGTGGAAGAAATCGACGAGGAGAAAGTTTCTAGTTAATTAGAGGAGGTGTGTACCTTGAAGCTTAATGACCTTAGACCAAATGAAACAAGAAAAAACAGGAAAAGAAAAGGCAGAGGACAGGGCTCTGGTCTTGGAAAAACTGCCGGAAAAGGTCATAAAGGACAAAATGCTCGTTCTGGTGGGAGGGTATCCCCCGGTTTTGAGGGTGGTCAACTGCCATTACAGAGAAGACTACCTAAAAGAGGATTTAATAATCCGATGAAAAAAGAGTGGAGTATAGTTAACGTTAGTGATTTAAATATATTTGACGAAAATGAAGAAGTGACTCCAGACGCTTTGATTGAGCAGGGTCTAATTAAAAAAGTAAAAGACGGAGTAAAGATTCTAGGAGATGGTAAGCTAGAGAAAAAGCTGACAGTCAAAGCAAATAAATTTAGTAAAAATGCAGTAGAAAGAATTGAAGAAGCCGGCGGAAAAGCTGAGGTGATTTAGAACATGCTAGGGACACTTAAAAATGCATGGCGAATACCCGATCTAAGAAAAAAATTGACCTTTACCCTTGCTATGTTTATTGTATTTAGGCTGGGTTCACATATTCCGGTTCCAGGAATAGATGCCGCGCAGCTTCAAGAGTTATTTGAAGGAGAAACTCTTTTTGGGTTTATGAATATAATTGCTGGTGGTGCCCTTAGCATGCTTTCAATCTTTGCTATGGGTATTATGCCGTATATAAATGCTTCGATTATCATGCAGCTTTTGACGGTTGTTATACCAAAGTTTGAACAATGGTCTAAAGAAGGAGCAGAAGGGCGTAAAAAACTGGCTCAATACACTAGATATGGTACAGTTATATTAGCATTTTTACAGGCGACGGGTATGACTTTTGGACTGCTTAGACCTGCTATGGATCAGCACTCCTTTGCAGCATACATGGTAGTAATTATAACATTAACAGCTGGAACGGCGTTTTTGATGTGGCTTGGAGAGCAAATAACAGATAAAGGTATAGGAAACGGGATATCTTTATTGATATTTGCAGGAATCGTTTCAAGGATACCTCAAGGATTGACACAACTATACACACTAGTAGTCGAAGGACAGTTAAACATTCTTGTTGTAGTTCTTCTTGCTGTTATTATACTAGGTGTAATAATGGGAATAGTTGCCCTTCAGGAAGGGCAGAGAAAAATTCCAGTACAGTATGCAAAAAAAGTTGTTGGGAGAAAAATGTACGGTGGTCAATCAACTCATATACCTTTAAAAGTTAATCAAGCAGGAGTTATTCCGGTAATCTTTGCATCGTCTATATTAATGTTCCCAGAAACTATCGTACAGTTTATTCAGCACCCCTGGGCTATCTGGATTGCTGAAAGGATTGGATTTGGTACACTGCCAAACACAATATTGTACGTAATTTTAATAATCTTTTTCACTTACTTTTATACGGCTATTCAATTTAACCCCCAGGATATGGCCGAGAATATGAAAAAGTACGGCGGCTTTATTCCCGGTATAAGGCCGGGCAAACCCACAGCTGATTATCTTAGCCGTGTTATGGACCGGATTACTTTGGCGGGCTCTCTTGCCCTTGCTGGTATAGTTGTACTACCAATTGCCCTTCAAGGTGTAATTGACCTGAATATTATGTTCGGTGGTACGGCTATGATAATTATGGTAGGTGTGGCCCTTGAAACAATGAAGCAGATTGAAAGTCAAATGCTTATGAGACATTATGAAGGATTTATGAAAAAGTAAAAGAATATGAAGGTTAATAGGCTTTTTATAAATTTTAATTTAAATTTGTCGGACGCCGGGTAATGATTGAAGGTGTTTTGGTACAGGTAGCTGGTAGGTTAGTGTTAATAAAATTTTTATAAAGGCTAAGGGGGTTATTTTAATGAGAGTTATCTTGATGGGAGCACCTGGAGCAGGAAAAGGTACTCAAGCGGAAAGGTTAGTTGAGGCACTTAAAATCCCACACATTGCTACAGGGGACATTTTTAGAGCGGCAGTTAAAGAAGGGACTGAACTTGGCAACAAAGCTAAAAGTTATATGGATGCCGGAAAACTAGTACCTGACGAGATAGTTATTGGGATAGTAAAAGAACGTTTAATGAAGCCCGATTGCAAGCAAGGATTTTTACTAGATGGTTTTCCAAGAACGGTTTCTCAGGCAGAAGCTTTAGATGAAAATTTAAAGGATCGTCCTATTGATTATGCCGTTTATATTGATGCGGATTTTGATGACCTAGTAGAGAGAATATCTGGCAGAAGAATTTGTAGCAAATGTGGCAAGAGCTATCATGTTAAATTTAATCCTCCTGATGTTCGTGGAGTATGTGACGATGACGGTGGCGACTTATACCAGCGAGATGATGATAACGAAGAGACTGCTAAAGAAAGACTTGAAGTTTATAACGAGCAGACTTCACCTTTAATTAAATATTACGAAGACAAAGGTCTATTGAAAAGAGTGAATGGGTCACAAGATCCAAACGGCGTATATAAAGAAATCCTAAATGTATTAGGTGTTCAGGAAGGATAATAAAATGGTAGTTTTAAAAAGCGATAAAGAACTAGATATTATGAAAGATGCTGGTAAAATAGTTGCTGAAACACATGCACTATTAAAAGAAAACATTAAGCCTGGGATAACTACATTAGAGCTAGACCATATAGCAGAAAAAAATATTAAAAAAAATGGTGCAGAACCTTCATTTAAGGGATATAGAGGGTTTCCTGCTAGCATTTGTGCTTCGATAAATGAGCAGGTAGTACACGGGATTCCTGGAATAAAAAGGATAGAAAACGGGGACATTATTAGTATTGACATAGGAGCTTACTATAAAGGCTACCACGGAGATGCTGCCAAGACCTACCCGGTAGGGGATGTTGATGAAGAGCTGATCAGGCTTATAAAGATAACGGAAGAATCGCTCCACAAAGGAATAGAAAAGGCACTTGTAGGAAACAGGTTAAGTGACATATCAAATGCTGTTCAAATCCATGCCGAGGAAAATGGATTTTCAGTGGTGAAAAATTTTGTTGGTCATGGCATAGGCAGTGAAATGCATGAAGAACCCCAGGTACCAAACTTTGGGCCACCAGGGCGTGGCCCGAGGCTCAAACAAGGAATGGCTTTAGCAATAGAGCCGATGGTAAATATGGGCACATGGGAAGTAAAAACTTTAGAAGATGAATGGACTGTGGTTACAAAAGATCACAAACCATCAGCACATTTTGAGCATTCTATAGCAATTACTGAGGATGGTCCAATAATTTTAACTGTAGGTGAGGAAGGAGGGTAACTTTTTAATATGTCCAAGGAAGACGTAATAGAAGTTGAAGGTACGGTAATAGAACCCCTTCCGAATGCTATGTTTAGAGTAGAACTAGATAACGGGCATAAGATACTTGCTCATGTATCTGGAAAAATTAGAATGAATTATATCCGAATATTAGCTGGAGATAAAGTAAAAGTGGAGCTATCACCTTATGATTTAAGCAGAGGTCGGATCACTTATCGCTACAAATAATCGAACTAATGGGGCTTTTTAGAAAAAGGAGGTTTATGAAGATGAAAACCAGAGCTTCAGTAAAACCAATATGTGAAAAGTGTAAACTTATCAGAAGAAAAGGTAAGATAATGATAATTTGTCAAAATCCTAAGCATAAGCAAAAGCAAGGCTAATTGAGCAGATTAATTTGTTTGGAGGTGAATAAATCAAATGGCAAGAATAGCAGGTGTGGACTTACCAAGGGACAAAAGAGTGAAAATATCTCTGACATATATTTATGGTATTGGTCATTCAATTGCAAAAAGAATTCTCGAAGAAACAGGTGTTGATGAATCTACTCGAGTTAGGGATTTAACAGAAGATGAAATAAGTAGATTAAGAGATTATATAGATAAAGAATGTACCGTTGAAGGGGATCTTCGAAGAGAGACTACAATGAATGTAAGAAGGCTAATGGAAATAGGCTGCTACAGAGGTCTAAGGCATAGAAGAGGACTGCCGGCAAGAGGGCAGAGCACCAAAAATAATGCTAGAACGAGAAAAGGTAAGAAAAGAACTGTTGGTGCGAAAAGATAAGTTAGGATAATTTATGATTTAAGGAGGGAAGTTTTTTAATGGCTAAGAAAAAAGCTGCAACAAGGACAAAAAAGAAGGTTAAAAAGAATATTGAAAATGGCATAGCCCATATTAATTCAACATTCAACAATACTGTTGTAAATATAACCGATAATACTGGAGGAACTATTGCCTGGTCTAGTGCAGGCGGTTGTGGATTTAAAGGGTCTAGAAAAGGAACTCCCTTTGCGGCTCAGGTAGCTGCTGAAACGGCTGCCAAAAGTGCAATGGAACACGGTCTTAAAGGCATTGAGGTCAGAGTTAAAGGTCCAGGATCAGGTAGAGAAGCAGCTATCAGATCACTACAGGCTGCTGGGCTGGAAATTAATGCAATTAGAGATGTGACTCCAATTCCGCATAATGGTTGCAGACCACCAAAAAGACGTAGAGTCTAACAAATACTAAAATACTTTATATATTTGAAGGAATATTATTCAGGAGGTGTTAATTAAGGATGGCGCGTTATAGAGGTTCGGTGTGTCGTTTGTGCAGAAGAGAAGCAACAAAGCTCTTCCTAAAAGGTGAGCGTTGCTACACTGATAAATGCTCAGTTGATAAAAGAAATTATGTTCCAGGACAGCATGGTCAGAGCAGAAGAGGAAAACAGAGTCAGTACGGAATACAGTTAAGGGAAAAGCAAAAAGCAAGAAGAATGTACGGCATTATGGAGAACCAGTTTAGACGCTATTTTAGAAAAGCAGAGAAAATTAAAGGGATTACAGGAGAGAATCTTCTTAGGCTTTTGGAGATGCGTCTTGATAATGTTGTGTATAGATTAGGTTTTGCTTCAAGTAGACCTGAAGCACGTCAACTTGTTAATCATGGTCACTTCTTGGTAAATGGTAGAAAAGTTGATATTGCTTCATTCAGTGTTAGCGCAGGAGACGAAATTGAACTTAAAGAGAAAAGCAAAAAGAGCCCACGCCTTAAAGAATTGGCTGAACTGGCTGAAGGACATAAGGCGCCCGAGTGGTTAGAAAGAGACATTGAAAACTTTAAAGGGAAAGTACTAAGAAATCCTGACAGAGAAGAAATAGATGCTCCTGTGGAAGAACATTTAATAGTTGAGTTTTACTCAAGATAAAATTACAACCCGAAGAATGCTGTGTAATGATATATTGTCATTTAAGTAGTACCCTTACAGATTCAGGCAAGCTTGAATTTGTTAGGAAAAAGGGGGCAAGTTTTTTATGATAGAAATTGAAAAGCCAAAAATTGAATATGTCGACCAACCCGATGAGGAATTTCACGGTAAATTTGTGATTGAGCCTCTTGAAAGGGGTTATGGGACCACCCTGGGCAACTCTCTTCGAAGAATTCTTTTATCATCTTTACCAGGAGCTGCTGTAACCACTGTAAAAATAGATGGAGTTTTACATGAATTTTCATCAATACCCGGGGTAGTTGAAGACACGACAGAGATTATTCTAAACTTAAAAAATCTAGTTTTAAAAATCCACACGGAAGAAAAACAGGTGCTAACACTAGAAAAAGAAGGTGAAGGCCCGGTAACAGCTGGAGACATTCAGGCTGGCGCAGATGTGGAAATTATTAATCCTGATCTTCATATTGCTACACTATCAGGTGATTCAAGACTCTACATGGAGATTACAGCCGAGACTGGTAGAGGTTATGTTAAAGCCGAGAGAAATAAAGAAGAAGAACAGCCAATCGGTATTATTCCTGTAGATTCAATATTTAGCCCAATTAGACGAGTGAACTTTAATGTAGAAGATACAAGGGTTGGACAGATTACGGACTTTGATAGATTAACCATGGAAGTGATTACAGATGGAAGTGTAAAGCCAGAAGAAGCTATCAGTCTTGCAGCAAGGATAATGCAAGAACATCTTAATTTATTTGTTAACCTAACAGAAAAAGCAAGTGATGTTGAAGTCATGGTAGAAAAAGAAGATGAAGATAAAGAGAAAATAATGGAGATGACCATTGATGAACTTGATCTATCTGTCCGTTCGTATAACTGCCTAAAAAGAGCAGGAATTAACACAATTCACGAGTTAACCCAAAAAACGCCGGAAGACATGATGAAAGTAAGGAATCTAGGGAAAAAGTCACTTGTAGAAGTTAAAAATAAATTATCAGAACTAGGACTTTCACTTAAAAATGCAGATGACAGCTAAATGGATAGATTAAGGAGGGTGGAAAATGCCACAAAGAAAACTAAGCAGAGAATCAGGGCACAAGAAGGCTTTGCTGAGAAATCTTACTACCTCTTTACTCAAAGAGGAAAGGATTGAAACAACAGAGCCAAAAGCAAAAGAGGTAAAGAGCATAGCTGAAAAGATTATAACTCTTGGTAAAAAGAATGATTTAGCTGCTAAAAGAAGAGCTCTTTCATATATTTATGATGAAGATGTAGTAACCAAAGTTTTTGAAGAGATTGCTCCCAGATATAAAGAACGTCAGGGTGGTTATACAAGGATGCTTAAAAAAGGCCCAAGAAGAGGAGACGGCGCGCCAATAGCGATCTTGGAATTGGTTGAAGAAGAGTAGGCGCGTTGCTAGACGACAGGAGGATGAGTCTGTCATGGTAGCGGTGCTAAGGGCTAAAGACCTAAATTTTTATTATAATAAAGATAAAGAGAATGAAGAAAAAGCACTTGACAATATTAACTTAGATATACACAGGGGCGAATTTGTAACAATAATAGGCCATAATGGGTCTGGTAAGTCAACGTTTGCCAGGCACTTTAATGGGCTGCTTTTGCCATTTGAAGGTAAAATAGTTATAGACGGATTAGACACCGTGGTAGAAGAAAACATTTGGAAGGTCAGGCAGAAAGTCGGGATGGTATTTCAAAATCCCGACAACCAAATTGTAGCAACAACTGTAGAAGAAGATATAGCTTTTGGTCCAGAGAATCTGGGCATACCTCCAAATGAGATAAAAGCAAGAATTAATGAAGCCACCAAGATGGTAGGATTAGAAGGACAGCTAGGACATGCACCACATCTTCTTAGTGGGGGACAAAAGCAAAGGTTAGCAATAGCAGGGGTAATTGCTATGCGGCCAGAGATTTTGGTTTTGGATGAACCGACTGCTATGCTAGATCCTAGAGGCAAAAGAGAAGTTTTAAATACTTTAAAACAGTTAAACGAAAATGAAAATATCACTATTGTGAACATTACCCACTTTATGGATGAGGCTTTGGAAAGTGATAGAGTTATTGTAATGAATGAAGGAAGAATAGAATTAGACGACACACCAGGTGGAATATTTTCTCAGATAAATAATATTAAAAGACTTGGCCTTGAAGTTCCACAAATAGTTGAGCTCGCTCATTCTCTAAGAGAAGAGGGCGTGAAATTGTCTGAGAATGTCTTTAACATTAAAAAATTGGTGGAAGAGATATGTTGATTGAGTGCAAAAATTTATCGCATGTTTATGTGCCGGGCTCGCCAATGAGTCATAAAGCCCTTGATGATATTAATCTTAGTATAGAAAAGGGAGAATTCATTGGTGTAATTGGTCAAACGGGAAGTGGGAAATCAACTTTAGTTCAACATTTCAATGGACTTTTACTACCAACATCAGGCAAGGTTCTAATAGAAGGAAAAGATATTTCAAGTGACAAGAAAAGCCTTAAAGAGATAAGAAAAAGAGTAGGTCTTGTGTTTCAATATCCTGAACATCAACTTTTTGAGGAAACAGTAGCTAAAGATATTGGCTTTGGCCCCACAAATCTAGGGTTTAGTAAGGATGAAGTAGAAGAAAGAAGTAGGTATGCCTTAGAGAAAGTGGGACTTTCTTATGACGAATTAAAAGATAGATCGCCTTTTGAGCTTAGTGGAGGCCAAAAACGAAGGGTAGCAATTGCTGGTGTTTTGGCTATGATGCCAGAGGTGTTGATTTTGGATGAACCAACAGCCGGGCTTGATCCTCAGGGCAAAAAAGACATATTTGAAAAGATAACTGAGCTTTACAAGGAATTAAATATCACTATAATATTGGTAAGCCATAGCATGGAAGATATAGCCGAATTAGTAAACCGGTTGTTTGTTATGCATGAGGGGAAAATAAAGATCAGTGGAAAACCAAGAGAAGTCTTTGGCGAATCAGATATTCTTGAAGAGCTGGGGTTAGGTGTTCCACAGATAACTTTATTGATGAATGAGTTGAGACAAAAAGGCTTAGAAGTACCTTCAGATGTCTTTACTGTAGAAAGTGCTAAAAAAATTTTGCTACCATACCTTAAGGATAAGCGGAAGTGATACTAAATGTTTAAAGGCTTAACAATAGGCCAACACTTGCCAGGGAACTCAATATTACACGTAATGGATCCTAGAATGAAAATAATGTTACTTCTACTTACAGTTGTAGTTTTATTTTTGCTAAACACTTTTACAGGCTATTTTTTACTTGGCTTATTTTTCTTTTCAGTTATAACTATTAGCAAATTGCCTATGAAAATGATTCTTAGAGGGATAAAGCCGCTTTTCTTCATAATAGCTTTTACATTTGTTTTACATTCTTTTTTAACAGAAGGTGGAGAAAAGCTCTTAGAATTAAACACATGGGCAGGTTCATTGACAGTTGAATCCGAAGGGATTTTCAGAGGTAGTTTTATGGCACTAAGACTAATTTTTCTTGTGATAATCGCTTCTGTACTCACCTTGACTACATCACCAATAGCATTAACAGATGCAATAGAACACTTGCTCTCACCTTTTAAGAGAATAGGTGTCCCGGCCCACGAAATAGCGATGATGATGTCAATTGCCCTTAGGTTTATTCCTACTCTTACTGAAGAAACAGAAAAAATAATGAAAGCCCAAAAAGCTAGAGGGGCTGATTTTGAAACAGGGAATATAATACAAAGGGCTAAAAACTTGGTCCCTTTATTAGTACCTCTTTTTGTAAGTGCTTTTAGAAGGGCAGATGAGCTAGCAGTTGCTATGGAAGCTAGATGTTATAGGGGTGGAGAAGGAAGAACAAGGCTAAATGAGTTAAACCTTGAAAGAAGAGACTACCTAGCTTTTGTTACTCTTATCTTTTTTGCAGCTATCTTAATAATTTTTGGCTTTTAATTTATATTTTTAGGCCCTCGGAGTGGTAACAGTGGAAAAAAATAATATAAAAATGACTATAGCTTATGACGGTACTAATTACTTTGGGTTTCAGCGTCAAAAAAATGTATTGACTATACAAGAAGTGCTAGAAGAAGCATTAGAAAAATTATATGGCCATGAAATAAAAATTTTGGCTGCAGGAAGGACAGATTCAGGAGTCCATGCCAGAGGACAGGTAATTAATTTTAGAACCATTAATGACAGGATTCCTATCCATAAACTGCCCCTTGCTCTAAACTCAGTTTTGCCAGATGATGTGGTAGTCAAAGAAGCAACCAGGGTACCGTTAGAATTTAACTCAAGAAAACACGCTAAAAAGAAAAAGTACAGATATTATTGTTATAAATCATATTATAGAGATCCTTTTTTAAGAAACTATGCTTACCAATTGAAAGAAGGGAATTTAAATTATGACAAGATGAACGAAGCTTGTAGAGAATTTATTGGTAAACATGACTTTACAGCATTTTCTGCGTCTGGAACTGAAGTGGAGAATAAAGTAAGAGAGATATATGATCTAAACATGAGTAATACTAAGAATAGTTTAACATTTGAGTTCTTAGGTGATGGCTTTTTATATAAAATGGTCCGAATAATTGTAGGGACAATTATAATAATAGGTAATGGAAAGATTTGTCCTTCTAAAGTCAAGGATATAATTAAGCAAAAGGACAGGTCGCTAACTGGTCCAACAATCGCACCCCATGGACTGTATTTAGAGAAAGTTTACTATTAGAGAAGTATTGAAAAAGATAAATTCGCAAAGGAATTTGACATGTCAGCAGTAGTTGTATTAAAATACACTTCGTAGATTTTAAAGTGTAAATGTGAAGGAGGGAAAGCGATGAAATCAACTTATATGGCTAAGCCAGGTGAAGTGGAGAAAAAATGGTATGTGATAGATGCAGCAGGGAAGCCTCTTGGTAGGCTGGCAGTTGAAATAAGTAAGGTTTTGATGGGAAAGCACAAGCCAGAATATACTCCCCATGTAGATACAGGAGATTATGTGATAGTAGTTAATTCTCAAGATGTGCTTTTGACCGGTAAGAAAAAGAAGCAAAAATTCTTATACAAACACTCTGGTTTCCCAGGTGGCCTAAAAGCAACCAGCTACGAAGTGCTACTTAGAGATAACCCTGAAAGAGCTGTATTTGAAGCAGTCAAGGGGATGATCCCTAAGAATAGACTAGGCCGTCAGATGATTAAAAAATTAAAAGTATACAGAGATTCTGAGCATCCACACCAAGCGCAACAGCCAGAAAGCTGGGATTGGTAAATAATTAAGAAGGTAAGACATATCAAAGCAACTAGAAAGGAGGAAGATGATGGAGCAGGTAAAATATTACGGTACCGGAAGAAGAAAAACTTCTGTTGCCCGTGTTAGATTAGTTCCGGGTTCCGGGGATTTTGTTATTAATAAGAAGCCAATTAATGAATATTTCGGAATTGATACTTTAGAAACAATAGTAAAGCAACCCTTAAGAGAAACCGAATTAGAAGGCAAATTTGATGTTTTGGTAAACGTTAGAGGTGGTGGCTTTACTGGTCAGGCAGAAGCAATAAGACATGGTCTAGCAAGAGCATTACTTAAAGCAGACAATGAATTTCGTCCGGTGCTAAAAAAGAATGGATTTTTGACTAGAGATGAAAGGAAAAAAGAAAGGAAGAAATACGGCAGAAAGAAAGCTCGTAAATCTCCACAGTTTTCAAAGAGGTAATCAGTGGTCTGCCTCCAAACAAAAGGGTTTGGAGGTTTTGTTTTGTGCAAAAAGTCTATTCACATAAGTGATAGTGTTTTTAATTGATACATCTAAGACTCGGCAGCAGTCTAAATAAGGTTTCCTAATCAAAGAACTCATCGGCGAGTTCGATTAGCTAATGACTTGGCGTCATTAGACCTTATTTCGACTGCTTTCTCATCAAGATGTATTACAATTAAAAACAAAACTTTGTTCATATGACTTTTTGCACTAGAATTATAAATGTTAATATATGATAACTCCAGCTACAGCTGATAATAGGATTAGAAGAAGGGGATGCCAGTTTTTAATTAGCATCAATAGACATGTGCCAACTCCTATTATTATTCCCCCAATATCATCGACTGCCCTAAAACCGATGAAAACTGCAGCTGATAAAATCAACCCTAAAATAGCTGGCCTAAGTCCATCAAAAAATACCTTGACTTTATCCTTAGATAGATATTTATTTAGTATAAAAGCTATTAGTAATATCAATATTAAAGAAGGAGTGATGACTCCAATAGTTGCGATAATACTGCCGGTAACACCATCGATCTTGTAGCCAACAAAGGTGGCAAAATTTATTGCAAGGGGACCAGGTGTCATCTCTGCGATAGCCATTATATCAAGAAATTCATCTAAATCCAGCCAGCCTCTAGATTCAATAATTTCTCTTTGGATAAGCGGTATCATTACATAACCGCCGCCAAAACTAAACAGCCCTAATTTAATAAATACCCACAGCAATTCAAGACCATGCATTTTTTTATTTAGTCCTCCTCTTTAATTAATCATCATTGTTCTTTTCTTTATCTTCTTTAACATCTTCATCTTCTTTGTCTTCTTTATGTTTTTTTTCTCCTTTATTTAAGATAAAAGCCAGTACTCCAAAAGCAACTATAACTCCTATAGGATGTAAACCAATAACAGCAAGAAAAAAAGCTGCCAGGAAAATTATGATTGATTTCTTTTGTGTTAATATGGGCTTTCCTATGCTAATGACAGCGGCAAAAATCAGTCCCACAACGCCAGGTCTTATTCCCATGAAGGCCTTATTTACTATGCCTACTTCTTGAAATCTAAGAAAATACATTGCTATCAACAAGATGATAGTAAAAGATGGTATTATTACCCCGAGAAGACAGACAAAGGCTCCAGGAGTTCCTTTTATTTTATAGCCTGTGTAGATGGCTGTATTTATAGCGACCGCCCCAGGTACAGATTGAGATATTGTAAGGGCATCCAAAAATTCACCTTCATCTAACCAATTTTCTTTTTCTACAATATCTCTCTTTATTAAAGGCAGCATGGCATACCCTCCTCCAAAGGTAAAAGCACCAAGCCTCAAAAAAGTTATAAATAGTTTTAAACAGGTATTCTGTAATAATCTGCTTTTCAATTTATTCACCTCTTTTGATTCTATTTTTTTCCCAAATACCATAACTTATATTGAGGAGGGTTATAATGAAAGCAAAGTTTGCTGTAATAAAATTAACTAAAAAGTTTATTTTTAAAATATTGATTGTACTATTTATATTAATATTAATAGTAGCTGCCTGGTTTTTCAATAACCTTTATATGTTTAACATATTTTCTTCTCCAGAACTATATACCAACTTAGATAATAAGGTTGTTGGAATTGATCCGGGACATGGCGGGTATGACCCTGGGTTTTTCAAGGGTGAAGTAAGAGAGTGCGATGTAGTGTTAGATATTTCTCTCAAATTAAGAAGGCTGCTAGAACAGGGGGGAGCCCAGGTTGTAATGACAAGAGAAGAAGATAGTGATATGTGGGATTACTATGATGATAACAACAATAATAATACTCATCCTGACTTAGGCAGCAGGGCAAGACTGATGGAAGAACATGATGTCGATCTATTTGTAAGTGTCCATGCAAATAGTATACCATCAAGTGTCTGGAGTGGAGCACAAACTTTTTATCAAGAAGGTGATGAAGAAAGTGAGATTCTTGCCCATAATATACAAGACCAATTGATTGAAACCTTAAAAAATACTGATAGAACACCTCTATCAGCTGATTATTATATATTAAATAATACGGCCGCTCCGGGGGTAATTGTGGAGGTAGGATTTTTATCTAACCCAACGGAACGTGAACTGCTAGTAAATGATGAATACCAAGAAAGAGTTGCGTGGGCAATGTATTTAGGTTTGATAGAATTTATGTCCCAATACTAAAACACTCATCTTTATGGTTCAAAAACATGGTTAGATTGTAGTAAAATATAGATTAAAGGCTTGCAAAATGTAAATAATAATTATGTTAGCCTGTATGAATCAAGGAGGGTTTAATATGGCTTTAAAATGGGCAGTTCTTACTCCACATCCGCCTTTACTCGTGCCGGAGATAGGAAAAGATGCACTGAATCAGGTCATAGATACTAAAAAATCAATGGAAAAAACATTTGAGGAGCTAAAAAATGATAATGTAGATACATTGCTTATTATAACACCACATGGTCCTTACCTTTCTGATGAGATTTCAATTTGGGACAAGGACATTTTGGAAGGGTCTTTGGCTAGATTTGGTGGCAGAGAAAAGTTAAAGTTTGATTGTGATAGGGATCTTGTCAAAGAGATTGCGGACGAATGGGAAAAGCATAGAATGCCTTATAGTAGTCTTGGAGAAGATGAGTCTGCAAGACTAGGGGAAGAGCTAGATCATGGAGCTTTTGTCCCTTTGTACTATCTTAATCAAAGTTTTGACAATAAAGTTAACCTTGTATCTATTACTCCTGGAGGGGCAGATTATGATCTTTTATGGAAGTCGGGAGAATTACTTGGGCAAGTAATAAATGATGAAGACAAGAATATAGGAGTTATTGTAAGTGGAGACTTATCTCACCGGCTTACAAGGAATGCGCCTGCAGGATATCATCCTGAAGCTCATAAGTTTGATCAAAAACTAAAAGAGATTTTAAATCAGGGTAATTTTTCTTTACTAAAAGAAATTCCAGAAAAATTATTGATACAAACTGGAGAATGTGGATACAGGCCAATGCTTATTGCGGGAGGACTTTTGGAAAATCTTCATCCAAATAGTGAAGTTTTTTCATATGAAGGTCCTTTTGGGGTAGGTTATATGGTAGCTTTATTATACAGGGCATTAAACGAAAGCGATAAGGAAGGTGAGAAGGCTTGAGCAATAACAAAGAGATAGCAATTAAGCTTGCGAGGGATAGTCTAAAGACATATTTGAAAGAAAATAAGATACTTTCTTTGCTGCCGGATATGCCTGAAGACTTTTTGAAAAGGGCTGGATGTTTTGTTTCCTTGAAAAAAGAAGATGGTTCTTTAAGGGGGTGTATTGGCACAATTGAGCCAGTTTATGATACATTGGCAGAAGAGATAATAAGGAATTCTATTAGTGCTGGTACAAAAGACCCCAGGTTTCCAAAGGTAGAAATCATAGAGCTAGATAGCTTAGTTTTTGCCGTTGATGTACTGCATCCTAAAGAGGAAATAACGGATTTTGACTATTTGGACCCATATAAATATGGAGTAGTTGTTGAAAAAGGAAGACAAAAAGGGGTTTTGTTACCTGACCTAGAAGGGATTGACACAGCACAAAAACAGGTGGAAATTGCAATGACTAAAGCTTCGATAAATGATATTAATGGGACAAAAATTTATAGATTTAAGGTGGAGAGATACAATGAGTAACAAATCAATTGAATCAATGTTCTATCAAAAAGAAAATGAAAAGATTAGATGTCTTCTATGCCCTCATAAATGTATACTTACTGAAGGGGAGTTTGGCAGGTGCAAACTCAGAAAAGTTGAGGAAAGCACCGGCGAATTAAAACTACATTCCCCGTATCAGTCAAGGGTAGCAGCTATATGCTTGGATCCAATTGAAAAAAAGCCTTTGTATCATTTTCATCCGGGTTCTCAAGTACTGTCTGTAGGAATGATTGGCTGTAATTTGGCATGTCCTTTTTGTCAGAACTGGGAGATATCCCACAGTAGAGACCAGGATAAAGGCAGAAAAATTACACCCCAAGACTTAACTAATATATTAAAAGAATATAGTGAGAGTGAGCCTGATAATATCCTGGGTCTGGCATTTACTTACTCCGAGCCAACGAGCTGGTATGAATATGTCTTTGAAGCTTCAAAATTATCATCAGAAGAAGGATTTAAAAATGTTATAGTTAGTAATGGTTTTATCAATAAAACACCGCTTAAAAACCTGATGCCATATATCCATGGTGCTAATATAGACGTTAAAGGTTTTCGGGAGAGCACATATAAACATGTGGGTGGTCAACTGCAGCCAGTAATGGATACTGTTGAACTTTTATTAGAGAGTAAGCATGTAGAACTTACCTATCTTGTAATCCCGGAAGTAAATGATCACAAAGACGAATTAAATGACTTTATCAATTGGGTTTCAGAATTAAATCCTGATATACCAGTACATTTTAGTAGATATTTCCCCCAGTACAAATATGAAAGAAACGCCACACCAGTATCCACATTAAGATGGATATATGAAAAAGCCAAGGAAAAACTTACTTACGTATACCTGGGAAATGTAGGCGAACAAGAAAGCCAAACCACATGGTGTCCAAAATGTAAAAAACCTATAATAGAACGGGTTGGTTTTGGGGTTATAACCAATTTAGTGGAAAGAAACCAATGTAAGTTCTGTAATCATAAGATAGCCGGGGAGTTTTAAAGGAGTTTAGGGTCTTTTGTAGAATTGTAATTATAATATAAGGTTTAATTAAAACTAAGCAGTGGTGGGAGTGGCGTTTAATGAATGAGTTAGTCCAGGAGTTTTTTGCTCAATTTTCCTGGAGGGATTTAATTGATCTTTTAATCGTTGCTTTTTTGTTTTACAAAATTGTCATGATAATTCGTGGTACAAGAGCAGTTCAACTACTTAAGGGTCTTTTGGTTTTGGTGGTTGCTATGGTTGTCAGTGACTGGTTAGGCTTTAGGGCTATTAATTGGCTTTTGACCCAGCTAATAACAGTTGGTGTAATTGCTATCCCCATTGTATTTCAGCCTGAACTGCGCCGTGCATTAGAAAAACTAGGGAGAGGCCAATTTTTTACTGATACTTTTTCAATTACGTCTTCTAAAGAAAAGCATGGAGAAGTAATAACAGAAATAGTTAAAACATGCAGTGTATTAAAGAAAAGGGGGCTTGGTGGTTTAATTGTAATTGAAAGAAAAACAGGTTTAAGAGACTTTGTGGAAACGGGAATAATGATAGATGGTAAAATAAGTGCAGAGTTTTTAATTAATATATTTATGCCAAGAAGCCCACTTCACGACGGGGCGGTAGTAATTAAAGATGATGTAGTTAGAGCTGCTGGTTGTTATCTTCCTTTAACAGAAAAAGAAGGTCTAAGCAAGGACCTTGGAACCAGGCACCGGGCTGCGATAGGAATAACAGAACACTCAGATGCAATAAGTATTGTAGTAAGCGAAGAAAATGGGAAGATCTCTATTTCGGTAAATGGTAAAATTATACGGGATATTAAGGAACAAGACCTTGAGAAAAAATTAAAAGAACTTTGGGAACCAGGTGAGAGTTCCTTTGTAAATCTTTGGCATTGGAAGTTTGGGAATGGATGAATTCCCTTATTTTTTTGAAAAAGGAGTGTAAAATATTGACGGAACTGTTTGGTACTGATGGAGTTAGAGGAGTTGCAAATAGTGATCTGACTCCAGAACTTTGCTTTAAGATAGGAAGAGCAGGAGCATGGTTTTTAAGAAAAAACTATAATATTGATAAAATTCTTATAGGTAGAGATACCCGGGTATCTGGTCCAATGCTTGAAGGAGCAATAGTAGCAGGTATAACATCTGTGGGTGTGGATGTAATACGTTTAGGGGTAGTTACCACACCTGCAGTTGCTTTACTTACTCGCGAAGAGGAAGATGCGTGTGGGGTTATGATATCGGCTTCACACAATCCTGTCCCAGACAACGGGATAAAGTTTTTTAACAATGAGGGTATCAAGCTGACAGAGCAAGAAGAAAAAGAAATAGAATCTTTAGTTAAAGCAGATGAAGATACTCTTCCAAGACCTACTGGAGAAGAAGTTGGTAATGTTAGCTACTTAGAAGAAGCGGGATGGAAATATATCAACCATGTTTTAGAAAGGTTAAAGCCATTAGATTTGTCGGGATTAAAGATAGTATTAGACTGTGGGTATGGGGCTTCTTATGAAATAGCTCCTCTAATATTTGAAAAGCTAGGTGCCATGGTTATAGCTATTAATAGTGAGCCAAATGGAGAAAAAATCAATGTAGACTGTGGTTCAACCCATCCAGATAAAGCAGGTGATATAGTGATTGATCATAATGCGGATGTAGGATTTTCCTTTGACGGGGATGGGGATAGAGTGATAGCTTTGGATAAGCAGGGCAAAGTCCTTGATGGTGACAAAATATTGGCAGTACTCGCAATGTATTTGAATTCTAAAAAAGAACTTCCTGAAAGCACCTTTGTTGCTACAGTAATGAGTAATTTGGGGCTTGAACTTGCCATGGAAAAAGAAGGGATTAATGTTGAGAAGACAAAAGTAGGTGATAGGTCAGTACTATATCATATGAAGAAGAATGGTTATATACTGGGTGGAGAGCAGTCTGGACATATAATCAATCTTAGAGAAAATGTTACAGGTGATGGAGTTATTACAGCACTTAATTTGATGAAAGCTGTAAAAGATCAAGGTAAAGAACTAGGAGAGCTTGCTAGTGTGGTAAAACCTCTACCCCAGGTCCTTGTAAATGTTAATGTTGATGATAAGGAAGGACTTTGGACAGATTCAGAAATTGATGAACAAAAAAGAAAAGCTGAAAAAGAACTAGGGGATACAGGAAGAGTATTAATTAGGCCATCTGGTACAGAACCAAAAATTAGGGTTATGGTAGAGGGTCAAGATGAAGAGTTTTTGCATAAGATAGCTAATGAACTGGTTGGTGTTATAAAGAAAAAATTAAACAAAAAATGAATAGCAGCCTTAAAACAAGCGATTATTTGAAGGGAGGTAGATAACAAATATTTTTTAATAAAAGCGCCAGGGCATACCCGTTATTAATATAGTGGGTATGTTGACGAGGTAGAGGGTTTATCGAGTTATCGGCGGATGCCCTCCGGTGCTCCACCACCGTCAAAGGTACAGAACAAAACCTGAAAGTAATTTCAGGGACAAAAAGTGCCAAGTGGAGGACAACTGAATAAAGTTTAACGTAGAAGGAAAATTGTAACTTTAGCTTATATTATTTGACTGTATGGAGGTATGAAGACAATGTGTGGAATAGTTGGATATATAGGGAAAGAGGACGCTTTGGATGTATTAATTAATGGACTCGAAAAACTTGAGTATAGAGGATATGATTCTGCTGGAGTTTCATTTATAGATGATGGAGAAATAAAAATTACAAAAACAAAAGGAAGAATTGATGATCTAAAAAAACAAATAAATGGCTACAAAAATGGTGCTAGTATTGGTCTTGGCCATACCCGTTGGGCAACTCACGGAAAGCCTTCGGATGAAAATAGTCACCCTCATTGTGATTGCTCAGGTAAAATATCTTTGGTGCACAATGGAATTATCGAAAATTATAAAGTGTTAAAACAAATGTTAAAAGAAAAAGGTCATAATTTTATTTCTGAAACGGATACAGAAGTAATAAGCCACCTTATAGAAGAATATCATGAGGGTGATCTAATTGAGGCAGTAAAAAAAGCTGGCAAAGAATTAAAAGGGTCATTTGCCCTTGCAGTTATGGAAGAAAACGGGGAAGACAAAATAATTTGTCTAAGGAAAGATAGCCCACTCGTTATAGGAGTTGGTGATGGAGAAAACATTATAGCATCTGATATACCCGCTATACTAAATCATACAGATGAAGTATTAATCTTAGAAGATGGGGATCTAGCGGTAGTCGATGATAAAGAGGTGACAGTTTATGATATTGAGGGACAAAAATTAGAAAAACAAACTTATAAAGTCGATTGGGATGCAGAGGAAGCCGAAAAAGGCGGCTATGAACACTTTATGCTTAAGGAAATACATGAGCAACCGCAAGCTCTTAAAAACACCCTCAGAGGAAGATTTGATGATAACAGAAACTTAGTAGAACTTGATGAATTATCATTAACTAAAGAAGAGATAAATAGCTTTGATAAAATATATATGGTAGCCTGCGGCACAGCGTATCATGCAGGGTTAGTAGGAAAAGCTGTTTTTGAAAACATGGTAAAATGCCCGGTGGAAGTGGATATAGCTTCTGAATACAGGTATAGAGAACCACTTATTACTGATAATACTCTGGTAATAGTGATAAGCCAATCAGGGGAAACAGCAGATACCCTGGCAGCTTTAAGAGAATCAAAAAAATGGGGAGCTAAAGTAATTGCAATAACTAATGTAGTAGGAAGTACTGTATCTAGAGAAGCAGATGAAGTTATGTACACTTGGGCAGGACCAGAGATAGCTGTTGCATCCACGAAAGCCTACTTAACGCAGTTATTAGCACTAAACTTGCTTGGGATATATTTTGCCCGCATAAGAAACAGTGCACCTGAAAAAAGATTAAATCAATTGTCGTTAGACCTAAGCAGGATGCCAGAACTACTTGAAAAGGTTTATGAACAAGAAGATGACTTAAAAGAGATGGCGGGAAAAATAGCAAAATGGGAAAGCACCTTCTTTATCGGTAGAGCACTAGATTGGGCTGTGTGTGAAGAAGGAGCACTAAAACTAAAAGAGATATCATATATTCAGGCAGAAGCTTATGCCGCAGGAGAACTAAAACACGGAACACTTGCTCTAATAACAGAAGGGGTGCCAGTCATAACCCTAGTGACGCAACCGCATGTGTATGAAAAAACTATCTCGAATTTACAAGAGGTTAAAGCTAGAGGGGCTAACGGTTTTGCCCTGGCCTTTGAAGATGATGAAACGATTCACCAAGAAGCAGACAATGTAATGACTATACCAAGAGTTGATACGCTTTTAACACCTATTTTAAGTGTTGTACCTTTGCAGTTGATTTCGTATTATGCTGCTACTGCAAGAGGATCAGACGTTGATAAGCCAAGGAATTTGGCAAAAAGCGTAACTGTGGAATAAATTGGAAATAATTATTGTTAAGTTGTCCCCCAATAAAAAAAGCGGTAAAAAATTCTAGTAAATTCTGCAAGAAAAAATTAGGACACAAGAGTGTAAATCCACCCCCTTTAGATGACGGATAAATAACGAAAGTGATCTTTGGTGATCATGAAATGTCACTACTGGGGGTGGACTTTTTTGTTTTTGAGTGTGTTGATAAGAGGATTATTTTTTAATTGGCTATGTACAAAATAAAAGTAGCCAGCGATAAAGTACCAAAGGCTGTTAACGAGTATCAATATATTCATGGTTGATTTTTTAAAATTAATAAAAGAATAAACTGTTAATTTTATCAGGGTCATCAATTGGTATACGATGATCATCTTGAATTGTTCTAAATATACTTACAATTCTAGCAAGACTTTGTTCATGCCATCTAGCAGGTAACATTTCATCTCCGTATATACTTCTATTTCTATATTGTGGATGCCTACGCATTTTATAAAAGAATTCCTCTCTATAATATTCATTTTCTTCCATTGCTTCTTCTGGAAAATAATATTCTAGAGTTCTTTCGCAATCTACTTCTTTTATAGGTAAATTGTCATCTTCTATAATTTCAAAATGTATGATTTCATTTACTTTGTGACCAATTTTATAAACTTCGCCAAATTTTAAATCTTTTTCTTCCATTTTTTCAAATTGCTTATCTCTAGGTATGGGTTCTATATATAAATATATAGGTACTTTATAAGCATTTTCATCGGCAGGTATATCAAATTGGTTGTCTTCATCTGTTGTTTTAATAATTAAAAAACCTATCATGCTAGTTAAATCTGGTGACCCTGAAGCATTTTCTATAAAATTGATTAAATCAGGAGAAGAAACAAATTCTGCTTGTGTTTTATCATCATTAAATTTGTGATAAACACTATTATTAAAATTATTAAAAGACATGTTTAATCTATTAATTCTAGAGTCAATTTCGTCATTTCCTTTACTAGCATATAAAAATTCAGTACTAGGATTTATCAGTCTATCACTTAATTCTTCACCATCATTGTATTGTAGTTTATCTTTTTTGAAATCATCTGGTAGATTATTTTTTAGATGTTGAAATTCTTCATAATCTATTCCTGGAACTACAGTGTCATATTCTGGCTGAGGTAACTTTGTTTGTAAGTTTAATAAATCCATAATAAATAAATTTTTACGCATTGTTTCATCATCAGGTACATATTTTGCTCCATAATCTCTTGCTCTTAATAGTTGCTTGTAAAGATATTCTCTGTTATTAAACTGTTCATCTTCATAAGCTCGTGTCTCAAGGTTTGTTTCTAGTCCCTTATAGTCATCTTTTCTAGTTAGTTCTAACAAATCATAATCACTATATTCTTCTGCTTTTTCTTCTGCAATTTCGTTTATTTCTTCGGTTGCTAGGAATTTTTCCTCCTCACTTCTTTTCTCAGTAGCATCTTCTTGATTATGACTATCACTAGCATGTTGCTCTTCACTGTCAGCTTCGCTTTTTTCTTCATCAGGTATAACAAGTCCAGTAATCAGTAGTAATAAAATAAAACCTAAAAGAATCATAGGTTTTTTCATGCTTTGCATATATCATCCCCTCCAAAGTATCGGATAGATGTTAATATTACTTCAAAGTTTAAGTCAAAATTCTTCTTATTACGTCTAAAATCCTGCTTTTTTTATATTAGGACTATTGCTACTGTCAATTTCAAATAAAATACTCCCATTTATCCCAAGAGGACTTGAAGATAAAGTGATGAACAAATGGAATTATCAACCGCTTGTCTACTTTTTAAATTAGCGTAATAATAGCGTAAAGAAGAAATTTTATGAATTGGCTTTAGGGTGATATTTCAGTAGAAAGGATGATTAAAAGTGGGTTTAACCGAGCGGATAAAGGAACTGTCACTACAGAATGGTGTTAATTATTTTGGTGTAGCGGATCTATCAAAAGCGAAGCAAGCCATTCTTAGTCAAGGTGGTTCGGAGATTGCGGATTTTCCCTATTCTATTTCTTTAGGTATTTCGCTAATAAATCATATTGTTGACCAGTTACCAAGAAGGTCTGAACGATCTGCAGCACTTAACTACAGGCACCATGCTTATGATATTATTAATCAGCGGTTAGACACGGTTGCATCAATAGTAAGTGGATTCATACAGCGACAGGGATATACTGTACTTCCTATTCCAGCGTCAAAACGAATTGATGACGAAAGAATTAGTGCCTCTTTTTCCCATAAGATGGGAGCAAGTTTATCAGGGCTCGGATGGATAGGTAAAAGCTGCTTATTAATTACCCCTGATAGTGGACCTCGAGTAAGGTGGGTATCAATTTTGACGGATGCTCCAATTGAACCAACAGGAGAACTCATGGAAGAGCAGTGTGGTGATTGTTCTGCTTGTGTAGATGTATGTCCGGTGAAAGCATTTACTGGTAAGCCATTTAATAAAGAAGAGCCTAGAGAAGTAAGATATGACGCTAGAAAGTGTAATAAATATTTTGAAAAAATGAAGGAAAGAGGCAAGATAGAAGCTTGTGGAATGTGTTTATATGTGACTTTTTAGGTCAAAAAGCTGGCTATAGGGGGTAGATATTTTTATATCTGTTTCTCCAGAGAAAAGCACGTCATTTTCAGCAGCTATAATTAAGGTGGATGCAAATAAGGTGGGAGCTAAACTTGACAGGAAAAGTTGCTAGCATATAGAAAATATCTTTAGAAAGGTTGGGTGTTCTAATGAAAAAAAGACAAATAATTTCTGCTAGTCGCAGGACAGATATACCTGCTTTATATGGTAAATGGTTTATGAATAGAATAGAAGAAGGCTGGGGAATAAAATACAATCCATATAACAAAAAAGCAAAAATAATATCTTTAAAGCCAAAAGATGTGGACCTAATAGTTTTTTGGTCTAAAAATTATCGCCCATTTTTAGAATGTATAGAAGACTTGAATAAGAAAGGCTACAATTTATTTTTTCATTACACAATTACGGGAGTTAATAGAAAGCTTGAAACGAATATACCTATGCACAAAGAAACTATAGAAACATTTAAAATAATTTCAAATAAGTTTTCTCCGAAACATATATTTTGGCGTTATGATCCCATCATATTTACGCGTTATGATAGTTTTAATACATATTTAGAAACTTTCAATAACATATGTCAAGAATTAGAAGGTTATACGGAAAGGTGTTATATTAGTTTTGCAAATATTTATGGTAAGGTTTTTAAGAGATTAAAAGATAATAGAATTAGCTTGAATGAAGCAAATGAAGAGATAAAAAAGAAATTAGCTAATCAATTAGTTGAAATTGCAGAAAAATATAATATTCAATTATACAGCTGTTGCAATGAATTTTTAATAAATGACAAAATTCAAAAAGCAAGTTGTATAGATGTTAATTTATACAAAGAAATATTTGACATTGAAGCGGATAAATATAAAAAGGCCCCAAGTCGAAAGGGCTGTGGTTGTTTTGAAAGCATAGATATAGGTTTATATGATACTTGTTCTTATCAATGTTTGTATTGCTATGCAAATAATAGTAAAAATAAAATCATGAAAAATATAGATCTTCATGATCCATTTTATCCTGCTTTGCATAAAGGTATAGATGTAAATGCAAAAGAAATGTTAAAAGATATACCTAAAGAGTTTAATGAGCAGCTTTCTATATTTGATATAATTCAATAATTAGCTAAAATGATATAAGAGCTAAACCATCAAATATACTATTATTCTTTTGAGGAAAGCTCGGCAGTTTCATCACTTTTACTTGAAAGAAGTTTATCGGCAAAAAAGTTTATTCCAAGTGCACCTAAAGGAGCTGTATAGATTACCGACAAGACAGCCAGTGCTAGTATTAGTTCTCCTCCGGGTAGCCCCATTGACAAAGGGACTCCACCCATTGCAGCTTGAACAGTAGCCTTAGGGCTGTATGCAATTCCGCAGAAAAGGCGCTCTTTGGAGTTTAAATTTGAGCCTAAAGTTGAAATATAGACCCCTGCCATTCTTATCATTACTCCTGCTGTAATTATCAAAATACCCAGTGGTCCAGCACTAATTGCTACAGATACATCTACAATGGAGCCGATTAAGACAAATAAGAATATCTCTCCAAAAGACCATACTCCCTTTAACTTCTCGGAAAACTCTTCTGCAAACAATTTATGCTTTTCTAAAAGATAAGCCCCAGCTATCATGATGGCAAGTAGGCCGGCGACTTGTAGATAAGAGCTTGCAGTATAGGCAAAAAGAGCTCCCACTGCTAGCACTACCATTCTATCAGTATCGGCCATATCTAATTTTTGATAGATTTTGGTAAGGATAAAACCTACAAGGAGGCCAAATAAGATACCACCTATTATTTCTCTTGGAATAGCTAGTAGGCTAAGTAAGGAACCATCAGTGCCTCCGCCTACAAGCCCAAGAAAAATAGAAATTAGAGTTATGGCAAATACATCATCAATAGAAGCTCCTGCCAAAATCATTACAGGGACTCCTTTATCGTTGCCAACGCCTCTATCCTTTAACTTCAGCATTGAGGGTACTATTACTGCAGGGCTAACAGCAGCTATGATAAAACCCAATATACCCGCTTCGACAAACCCAAGCCCAAACAGATAATGAGCTAACAAAAGTACAGTGAATCCTTCCAATAAACATGGTAGCGAGCCTAACTTAAGGGAGAGCACTCCTACCTTATTTAAAGTTTCACGTCTTAATCCAAGACCTGCTCTAAGCAAGATTAAAATCAATGCAAGCAACCTAATGTCATCAGAGATAGCCAAAATTTCACTTGAAATCAAATCATAATAATTTGGTCCTAACAAAATACCCGTAAGAAGCATTCCTAACAAACCCGGAAGATTTAACTTTTCAAAAACCTTTCCCATTATGAAGCCAGCAACCAGTATAATCAAGATACTTTCGATCATTGTAATATCATCCTTTCTTAAAAAAATAGACTCCTATCCTAATTAAGGATAGGAGCCATTAGCTTCTTAAGAAAGCAGTTTGGAAAATAATCCTGGCGAGCTCCATCGCCGTCAAATTATTTACTTTAGTTTATAGTATACACTTCTAACAGTCAAAATTTATTTTTCAGTAACAATTTGTTTTAATAGCTTAATGTCTGTATCATGTTTTTTGACTAGACTTTGCATCTGAGCTTGGAATTCCGTAAGTCCTGCTGTATGTTCATATACATTATCAACTTTGCGGTTTAACTTTTTTAATTCAGAAGATATATTATCCATCCTAATATCGACTTGCTCAAACCTTTTGTCAACTTGCTCGAACCTCTTATCAATGTGTTCAAACCTCTTGTCAACTTGCTCAAACCTCTTATCTATTTGTTCAAACTTCTTGTCTATTTGCTCGAATCTTTCATCAACTTGCTCAAACCTCTTATCTATTTGTTCAAATTTCTTGTCTATTTGCTCGAATCTTTCATCAATCTGTTTAAATCTATTATCAACTTGCTTAAATCTATTATCAACTTTTTCAAAGCCATCCTTCATTTCAGAATATATATTGTTTAATAGATCAAAGAGTCTATCATTCTCCACTATGTACCCCTCCCAACTACCTTCCCTATCAGTTAACTACTTTCCTTTTATTATTATATCTTTAAATTAATTGCTGAGCAATGTTTACAGGGAATAAAAGTTTAAAATTTTATTGGAGTTATATTGGTTGTAATTGGATTTGCGGGATATAGAAGAAGAGATATACAAGGATAACAGTTAATCACTTTTTCTAGTAATTATATGTAGTTTTATTTTTTGGCCTCTCTTAAGCTTCTTATAGTTTATAATAGTACTCGGTTATTAAACAAAATAGGGAGGGGCTAAATTTACATGAAATCTGTCAAAGCCATTGTTTTATTAATGTTTTTTTTACTGGTTCTAAGTTCCCTAGGCACAGCTATAGTTAATGCAGCAGATGAGGGACAAGATCAAGGAGAAGCCTTTATATCTGCTAGTACACTAAACGTTAGAAGTGGACCTGGTACCGACTATTCAAAGTTAGGTGAAGTGCACGTTGGAGAAAGTTATCATATAGTGGACGAGCATACGGATAGTTCTAAGGAATACAGTGAATGGGTAAAAATCAGTTTGCCAGAAAATTTTGATTACAGTGAAGGCTGGGTTAGTGCTGATTATGTTAATAGCTATGCACCTCTTCAAGGTATTAGTATAGCATTAGACCCTGGTCATGGCGGACCCTGGGATCCGGGTGCAGTAGGGCCTACTGGATTAACAGAGAAAGAAGTTGCATTAGATGTGTCCTTAAGATTGGAGAATTTACTTGAGGACTTAGGTGCAGAAGTTTATATGACTAGAGAAACTGATATTGATGTGCCGCTTTGGAGTAGAGTTAATACAGCGACATGGACCGGAGCAGATATGTTTATAAGTATACATGCTAATGGATCTTACAACAGGGGGTCCCAAGGTACAGAAACCTATTATTCAAACTTCTTTGGTTATCAAGACTATTATTTGGCAGCAAGTTTACAAAATAGCTTAGTAAATCATTTAGGTAGAATGGACAGAGGAGTGCTAAACGGCAATCACTTGTATATTCTTAATCGTTCTACTATGCCTTCTGCTTTAGTTGAATTAGCTTTTATGACAAATTATGATGAAGAGTATCTATTAAGCACCGATTACTTTAGGCAAAGTGCTGCCCAGGGTTTGACTGAAGGTATCGTAAGCTACGTATATAATTATCATTATTAGAATCCTAATTCTGGTACAAGAAGTATGTATTGACTTATAATTGATGTACAAAATTATATGTGGTATAATATGGCCGTGCCCCGGTGCCCCGGGGCACGGGCATATTATGTACTGGTGACAATGTATTAGTTAAATATTATAATTTTAAAAGAGGTTAATGAATATATTTTTGTAAAATATAAGACGGGAGGGTTAGCCTTGTCTACTAAAGTACATAAAAGACTAATTGTTGGGTTTTTATTGATATTTGCTATATTTTCTTTTGGAGTAATGACATTTGGTGAGATAACAGCGACTTTTGCTTATGAAGGACCTGATGAATTTGATAAAAGCGTTGAAATGAAAGAAGAAGATCAAGCAGATACCTATAGGGCAAGAGTTTTAAATGTTAGTGAACAAGATCCTCCGGCAAGCCAACAAAGCTTCACGGAGAAAATACAGATGTTAGAAATAGAAATACTAAATGGCCCGTACGAAGGCGAAGTTTATGAAATAGAAAACCCGATCTCTGGAAATGAATTTTATGATTTTAATGTCTCTGAAAATGACAGAATATTGATTAGGGCAGAAACCGTTGGAGAAGATATAAGTAACTTATATATACAAGATTTTTTGAGGGAGACATATATTTACTACGCTGTAGGAGCTTTTGCCCTGGCTTTATTATTGGTTGGAGGGTTAAAAGGTCTTAAAACCATATTTACATTGTCTCTAACCCTATTTATTATATTTAGATTTATGATACCATTAGTAGCAGAAGGATATAATCCTCTATGGCTTAGTGTAATGCTTGCCTCTTTAGTGGCACTTATAAGCTTGTGTGTTATCGGAGGCCTGAATAAAAAGACCGTTATTGCAATTATTGGTACTGTAGGTGGAGTGTTAGTAGCTGGTGTATTAGCTTTGATAGTGGGTGAAGCAGCTACCCTGACCGGCTTTTCTAATCAGGAGGCACAGCTTCTTCAATATACTGATATTGGAGAGATTGATGTTCAGGGGCTTTTATTTGCAGGGATAATTATTGGTGCCTTAGGTGCTGTGATGGATATTGGAATGAGTATTGCTTCTGCCTGCTATGAGATGAAAGATATAAATCCCGAAATTGAAGGGCAAGACATTTTTAAAGCTGGTTTGAATGTAGGCCGGGACATAATGGGTACAATGTCAAACACACTGGTACTAGCTTATACAGGGACTGCTATGCCGCTTTTATTATTGTTTTTGGCCCAGGACATGGGTTATTCGGAAATAATAAATATGGATATTATAGCAACAGAAGTTGTAAGAGCTATTGCTGGGTCAATGGGTCTTTTGGTTGCCATACCTATTACTGCTATAACTTCAGGATTCTTGTTAGGAAACAAAAAATAGTTATTCGAAGGGGTAATAATATGAAGTATAGAAATAATGATTTTAAAATAGGATGTGGGATTTTTTATGAACGTTTTAAAGAAGACCCTGACTTTTATCTGGAATATTTTGATCATTTAGAAATTCAGGATTTTGTTTTGCCCATTAATTTAGATGAGCGTGCAAGCAAAATAATAAGATTTTATAAAAAACATCTTAAAAATTTTAAAGGAACACTGTCTATTCATGGACCTTTTAAGGAACTGTTTCCAAGTAGTATGGATAAACAAGTGCGTAAATTAGCGTATGAACGTTTCAATAAAGGGTTAAGTATAGGGAAAGAGTTGGGCTGTGATTTGATGGTTGTTCATTCCTGTTACAACCCACTTATGAATTATACCGGGTATCGGGATAACTGGCTAGAAAATAGTTCGATCTTTTGGGAAGAATTTTTAAACAAGTGCAACAAAAACGATATGACGATAGCTATTGAAAACATATGGGATAGGACTCCGGATCATCTAATTATGCTTATGAAAAACTTTAATACGCCCAACCTCAAAATTTGTTTTGATACAGGCCATGCAAATCTATTTTCTTATTTAAGTCAAAAGGAATGGTATGATAATTTGGGTGAGTATTTAGGACATTTGCATATACATGATAATAATGGCGAAGAAGATGAACACCTGCCACCAGGACAAGGAAATATTGATTTTACCCCGTTATTTTCACTTGAAGAATGTAAAGAGATTGCTTTTGTAGGTGAAGTCCAGGGATACACTAAAGAAGGAGAAAGTTTTATTAAATTTTTTTCTCAGTAAAAAGCGCCATATGGCGCTTTTTTATAATATTTTATTTTTTGTAAAAGTTGCACTCACCCTTCAAGCCTGTTATAATATAACAAAACAAAAAACAATTGGCTGTTGTATTACATTTTTGTTTTACTGTATGAAATATTGGTAATATTCACACTATTGCAAAAATTATTCGTCAGATGGGGTGGTTTGGGTGTATCTTTTTGTTATATTGGGGATTTTACTTCCCGTATTGGTTTCACCATTGATGTTAATACTATCGGATAAAAAACGTAAAAGGCTAATGCTCACTATAATTGGTTCGTATGTGTTCTTGGCAATTTATAACTTTTTAGGTGGTTTTCTTGGTGAGGCGGTACTGTTAAGTGAAATAGGATTTTTTGAAGGGTTTCATTTTCAGGAGCACGCTTATAGTAGAATTGCCTTAATTGGCTTTACCTTTGTTGGTGCTTTTGCTTTGTTATTTGGTTTACAAACCCAAACAAAAAGAGAAATGACCATATCTCTTTGGGCATTAGTTGGAGCAGTTGGTGTTTCTTTAGCCGGAGATTTCTTAACAATGTTTTTATTCTGGGAGATTTTGACCTTTTCAGTAGCAGGCTTAATTTTGATAGGAGCTGTTGATAGAGGCAAGATAACATCAGGGATAAAGTTTTTATACTTGCACGTAACAGGAGGGTTATTTCTACTTCTTGGAATATTGCTGCATTATAGTGAGGCTGGCTCTTTTGCTATAGACCAACCTGAAGCGGGAGCAATATTTTTCCTTTTAGGTTTTGGCTTTAAAGCTGCATTTTTGCCTCTTCATGTGTGGGTCAACTGGGGTTATCCAACGGCTTCACTATCTACAAGTGTATTATTGTCAGGTTTGACTACAAAAATTGGAGTTTATGCCATAGCTAGGGTTTTACCTTCGCATGAAGGTATAGTATTGATGGGGGCATTAATGGCAGTAGTAGGTATTACCTGTGCACTATTTCAGAATAATCTTAGAAGTATACTGTCGTATTCTATTGTTAGTAAAATAGGGTATATGTTAGCTGCCATCGGTCTTGGTAGCAGTTTGTCTGTTGATGCGGGGATGCTTCACCTGATTAATCACATGCTTTACAAAGCCTTGTTATTTATGAGTGTGGGAGCATTGTTATATTCTACAGGAAGTGAAGATATAAGAGAGCTTAACCATGGGGAAGATAAATCTAACTTTGATAATGAGCTTAGTCCAGCTTTCAAAATAGTTCCAATAGCATTTGTGGGGGCAGTGATAGGATCATTATCAATATCAGGAGTTCCTCTATTTAATGGATATATTAGTAATTATCTAATAAAATATGCCACAGAAGGAACAGGAATTGTGGAGCCTATGCTGCTTATAGCAAGTGTAGTAACTGTACTGACTTTTGCTAAGTTTGTTTATTATGGATTTTTGAAGGCAAAAGGATATCAAAAAAGAGAAGTTCCCATTTCGATGCAGTTATCTATTGTAGCTACTTCTATTACAATATTGGCTTTAGGTATTTTTCCAGAAATAATATCAGGCTTAGTTCCTTACAGCTCTTCGCTTAGTGTATATTCCCTGTCAGGAGTGAGCGATGTATTGCTCTTAATCGGGGTAGGAATTTTGATCTTTGTAATTACTAAGGGCATTTTGGCTACAAGAATCTTACTGCCTAACTGGCTTAGTATAGAATATATATTTTCAGCTTTTGTTAGAAAGGCGGGATATTCGCTTCATTATCTTCTTGTCAATCTTTTAGATAGGAAAAATAATAAGTCATTTCTAAAAATATTGTTAGATACAGAGACTATTCTTGGAGAAACTACCCTGGTTAACTTGATACAGACCAGCAATGACAGCCAAGCGGCAAAGGCAGAAGGTGAAAGAGGGTTAAGTTTTGATAGTAAGGATGAGAAGATAAAACGTACCTTTAGAAAACCAATAAAGGAGCTAAGAAGGCCGATACAAGAAAGGTTTGAAAATATTAATTTTGACCAAACGCTAATATTTGCTTGCTTAGCTTTGATAATGGCTCTATTAATGTTTCTTGGATAGGGGACATTGGGTAGAAAATTGTTAATAGATGGGAGGTGTGGATGATGAAAGTAAAAGGGGTATTTACGGTAAGTTTGCTGCTGGTATTGTTTGGTATGGCTCTTTCAAGTTTAGGAAATACTGCTCCTATTTTGATTTTGATCCTTGGAGTGGGCTGGCTAGGTGTATTCTCTAGTGGAGCAATATTACTTAAATGTCAGTTTACTACAAACCATGTATGCAAATGTTGTAGAGAACAGTGGCCAGTAGTTACCTTTACCCAAAGTATGATCAAAGGTGCTAGGGACGTACAAGAAGAGCTTTGCCCTAAATGTAGGGAAGAAGTATTTTGACAAAAGCTTATAATAAATTTAGCGGCCCCCTTAGTAGGGGCTTTATTTTTTGCGGTGTTTTTTAGTATAATAAAAACTCGAATAATAGTAAACTTCCAATAACAATTGTTGTGACAATTGATAGAGCAATTATACTTCTAAAGAAAAAAACTGCCCAAAAGTATGTGTTCTTTTGTGAATAGAGTTTTTCAAAAAGATTGCTTTTAAACCTTGAAATAACATTTTTGTTTTTACTCGTGCTTTCTTTTGGTTTTTCCATAAAAATCACCCATTTCAAAATATATTAGTTTTTAGACGTGTTATAAGATTTATATTACTTATCTTGGGTGACTAAAACTATAATTTATAATTTTTAAAAATCATGGGAGGGAGGATTCTTTGCTATGTCCGAACATTCGTCAAATGGGACTAGGTCAAGAATTAAAGAGCTAGAAAAAGAAATAAGCGAGCTTAAAAAAAGGATGCCCGCTCACTCTGTTAAACCTGAAATGGTTTTGGAGCTAGAAGAAAAAGAAGAAGAGCTTAAAGAACTTTTGAAGAAAAAACCTTCATAACTTTAAACTCAAACATGACTCAGGCTGCAAAAAGTCATATGAACAAAGATGTTCTAGATGTATCAATTAAAAACACTATAATTTTGTGAATAGAATTTTTGTAGTAGAATCAAATTTTATATAAAAACCATCTACAGGTTTGGATTTCGTATTTAAGTTCATAGATTTTTTCTGTTTTATTAATCATGCTCTGACATCTGTAGATTATAGTTTTTTTGCCTGCTAGCTTTTCTTCTTTTTTTAGCAGTATTTTGTTTACTTTTACGATAATATTGGAAACTTCCGGGTTTTCTTTTTTTTCATTTATTCTAAACCTTAAAGGGGTTAGAGCCCCGTCTATAGTAGACCAGGAGATCACTTCGATAGGTTTCATGATAATTTTCATAAATATCACCATCACTTAATGATTTATTTAGAACATTTATTCATAAAAGACTTGACATCATAGGATAATCTTTTTCTTTAATGACTCCGCCAAGCATGGGATCTAGGCCTGAATGTAAAAAACAGGAGCGGATCAATACTTCATGACCATATTTTTGGCGCAGCTTATCAATTGCATTATCCATTTTACTTTCTTTTTCGTTATTGTAAGAAAAGATAGTAAGCTGATGGAGTTCATTTGAACATAGATCTGAAAGATGAATCCCCATATGCCTAATAGGTTCCTTCTGCCAGGCTTCTTTCAAAAGTTCTTTGGCATGATGATAAACTTTTTTGGTAGAATCTGTTGGTACTTCAAGCTTTTTCTGGTGTGAATAGGATAAAAAAGAACTGTTTTTTAACTTTATAGAAACAAGGCCAGCAGATTTTTTTGATTTTCTAAGCCTCATTGACACTGTTTCTGTAAGAGAAAGAAGAATTTTTTTGGCTGTGTCCATATCCTTTACATCGAAGGGGAGGGTAGAAGAGTTGCCAAGCCCCTTCATGGGAAGACCTTCCCTTCGAACAGGTGAATTTTCAATTCCATTTGCGTAGTTCCATATCAATATACCGTGGCTTTTTAAGAAACGTTCTAAGTAATATGGCTTTGATCTAGCAAGCTCTCCGATGGTTTTTATCCCTCTATTTGCAAGCTTTTCTCTTGTTCTACTTCCAACCATCAAAAGTTCTTTTGTATCAAGAGGCCACATCTTGTCGGCTATTTCATCAGGATAAATAGTATGAACCCTATCGGGCTTTTTTAGCTCAGAAGCCATTTTGGCAAGAAGTTTGTTGGGGCCTATTCCTATATTAACTGTAAAGCCCAGTTCTTTTTTTATCCTTTCTTTAATTTCATGGGCTGCTGTTATTTCTTCGCCAAAGTGTTTTTCCATATTGGTGTAGTCCAAAAACATTTCGTCTATAGAATACTGCTGTATTAAAGGAGAGTATTCTTCTAACACCCTGACCATCTCTTCAGAACATCTGGTGTAGAGAGTATAGTTTGGAGGAACAGTTTTAAGAAAAGGGCACTTTCTTTTTGCCATAAAAAGGGTTTCTCCTGTTGAAATGCCGTATTTTTTTGCAGGGATTGATTTTGCAAGTACGATGCCATGGCGCTTTTCTTCATCTCCTCCCACTATGGAAGGAACAGTTCTTAAGTCAAGTTCATAGCCCTTTTCTAGCCTATCTATGGCTTCCCAGGAGAGATAAGCAGAATTTACGTCCACGTGGAAGATAGTTCTTTTAGACATTTTTTGCTCCCCTTTTTTAGTGTAATAATGTAATGGAAATTCTGGTGCAAAAAGTTATTTTTTGCACCAGAATCAACTGTGTATAGACATTATATATCAAACATTAGTTCGGTGTAAAGCCTAAACAAAAAACAATTTTTTCCAGTGATAAATATAAAAAGAGCTGCTTTGACTTATTAAAGTTTAAGATAGCAGCTCTTTTTAAAAAAATTATTAACTTTTTATTTTACTAATTCAAAATCGTCCTTACCTGCCCCACAAATAGGACAAACCCAGGATTCAGGGATGTCTCCAAAGGAAGTCCCTGGGGAAACATCATTTGTCGGGTCTCCTTCTTTAGGGTCATAGATGTACCCACATACGATACAGCGATATTTTTCGTTTTCACCTTCTGGTGATTCTTTTTCATTTTTATTTTCTGTTTCTCTAGAGGTGTCTTCAGCCTGGTAAGTGGGAGCTGTTTTTGGGGCTTTTCCTTTTTTGACCTGGTGGTAATAAGCGTAGGTCATGGGTTCGCCTTCTCCTACTATTTGGGCATCAACTAGCTTACCTACAAAGATGGTATGGGTATAAACATCTATGCTGTTTATTATTTCGGCTTCTAGAACAGAAAGTGAAAAGTCTTTAAATAAAGGTGCTCCTGTCACCCCTTTTTCACAATCTATATCTTTAAATTTATCAATGTCTCTACCGCATTTGAACCCGAAGTGTCCAATCGTCTCCATGGGAATGTCCTGTGTTAAGACTGAAGCACTAAAAACTTTACTTTCTTTTACGTATTCATGGGTTAGATTTTCTTTGTTAATGCTTACGGCAATAGTTACAGGTTCAGAAGTGATCTGGATGATGGTGTTGGCTATTTGTCCGTTCCACTTATCTCCTTTTTTGGAGCAGACTATATATAATCCATAACTGATACTTCTTAATGCTTTTTTGTCCATGATAATCCCCCTTAGTGTAATTAATTTGATTTTACTTATAAAATTATAAATTGCTAATTATATTGTACCAAAAAATGTAAAGACATTAAATAATAAATACTGACAGTAATTTTCATAAAAAAATAATTTGATGTTAAGAATTAATTAATAGCAGGCAAAAAGTAGTGGTTAATAGAAGTATCTCAATAACCATTCAATAAATATCAAGGAGGTAGAAATAGCTGTGAATTTAGTTTTATTTGTTATATTAGTTGCAATTGCAATTTATCTTTATCGAAACGATAAAAAAGACTGGGTTGAAGTATATGAAGAGGATGAAGAGTCGTTAAATAAAGTACAGAGAAGAATTAAATATCTAAAAGATAAAGGAATAAAAAGCCGTTTAAAAGCACCTGCTACAAAAGGAATAGCATTACAAAATTCACCTGCCGACGTAGGGAGGGTGAAAATACTTGTAAAGAAAAATGATGAAGAAAGAGCTCGGCAGCTTTTGGAAGAATATTCGCTTGAAGAATAAATAAAAGAAGAGTAATATATATATTACAGTGACATTTTTCATTAAATTTTCGTCTTAATAATATGAAAAAGATATAGATATAGAGAAGTAGTAATGAAAAATTTATATATTTGAGGGGGATTTATATGAAAAATTTTGGGAAACTTAAAAGTCCTAAAAGTTTTTGGCTTATTGTACTAATCTTAGGTATTACTATGATGGTTGTGGCAGGATGTGGTAATGACACAAACAACGAGAATGAAAACGAGAACGAAGAAGAGACTGCAGCGAACGGCGGTGAAAATGGAATTTATCAAGAAGATGAGATAAAAATTTATTTTACAGAAGATACAGGGACGAGTTTTGTTAAGGGTTATGAAACTAGAGAGGTGGAAAGAGTTACCCCTGAAGAAGCAATGGAAATGTTTTTAGATGGGCCAGAAGATGAAGATCTATATGGTATCCCAGAGGATGTGAAATTACTTGGGATAGAGGTGGAAGATGAAATTGCATACGTTGATTTTTCTAGTGAACTTTTAGATATAGTTTTAGGGCATGAATCTGAAATGGTTTTGGTTGATACTATTGTTAGTACGCTAACTGATTTTGATGGGATTGAAAAGGTGCAGATATTAGTAGAAGGGGAAACGGCTGAAAGTATCTCGGGCCATGTGGAGATTAATGAGCCTCTAGAAAGATGGTAGTAGACCAAAAGGTTAATAAATTTATGTTTGTATAAATCTTGCTAAAAGGAGTCCTTAGAGGGCTCTTTTTATTTTAATAGAAAATTGATGTAATTATGAATAAAAAGGGACAAATTTTAAAATGCTTCGTCTTTATAATTGAACACAGAAGTGAATAGATCCCCTGAAAAAGAGGTGAAAAAGGTGATAAAAAAGCCTGATGAAGAGTTATATGATTTCGATGAAATATATGAGAACTATAATTTAAAGATATATAATTTTTTATACTATAAAGTTCAAAATCATGAAGAAGCCCAAGAGCTGACCCAGGATACTTTTAGAAAAGCCTGGACAAAAATCAAAAACCTTGAACTTACTGAAGAACAAATACAGAGTTATCTATATACTACAGCAAAAAATACATTGTATGATACCTGGAGAAAAAGAAGGATAAAAACAGTTAGTATAGACAATGTCAAAGATTCTGCTTCAGAGATGTTACTCCCGGAGGATCAGGCTATAGAGAAAGAAGAGATGGAAACTCTTCGAAGTGCCATGGATAAACTTCCCCCTGATCAGAAAAAAGTTTTGGAGCTCAGGGTAATGGAGGGTTTGTCATCCAAAGTAGTTGCTCTAAAAATGTTAAAGACTCCAGGTGCCGTAAGAAACCTTCAGTATCGGGGGATTAAAAATCTAAGAGATATATTAAAGGGAATGGAGGCATTTGAAAATGACTTCTAAAAGGAAAGAAGAATTGTTAGATAAATTTATAGATGATATTAATAACGATCAAAAGCCTCGTGTATATAAAAAAGAGAAAATTAATCAAGAGTTGACCCCAGATTTGGAAGAAGATTTTGAAACGATAAGAAAGCTAAAACGTTGTAAACAATTAAGACCAGATAGCAGGTCAAATGAAAATTATAGAACCAGTGAATCTATTGGGAGAACTATTGTGAAAAAGCCTGTATTTAAAGGAGTAGCAGCGGCTTTTGCATGTTTTTTACTCTTGTTCTTTGGAGGAATATTTACAGATGATAATAATGCTAATATAGTTCAAGCGATGGTTGAAAAATATGAAGAGATAACTGGCTACTCGGCTGAAGTAAAAGTAACTTCCATAGATAATGGGGAAGTAACCCATGAGACTTTTAGAGAGATAAATTTTAAAAAACCTGATCTATATAAAGCAGTTGAATCATGGGATAATGTAAAGAGAACAAATATAAGCGATGGAGACACATTATGGATAATTAATGAAGCTGTAGATAAGTCAACGGATACATCTAATAAAAGCGTTACTGTTGAGCCTCTTTTTCCAGAAAAAGAGTTATGGCGATATCATTTAGGAACTCAAATATCGGGGATTGATGAAGCAGAGATTATTGAAGAGATGGATAAAGAAGAAATAGCGGGGCGAAGTGCCCGGGTGATTAGATACAAATACAACGAAAAAGAAGAATACTGGCATAAAATCTGGATTGACGAAGAAGAAAAGTTTCCTTTGAAATTAATATTAAAGGGAGGTCCGGATAGTAAGCTGGTAGTTGAATATGAAAATCTTGAAATAAACCCTGGCTTTGATGAAAATACTTTTGTATTTGATGAATTGGATGTTGATATTGATAGTATAGATAAAAGTTTGACTTTTAATAAACTCCTTGATGATAAACAAGAATTAGAAAGTCTGTTGGAAAGGGAGGTATATTCTCTAGATAAAGATGATGTATCAGGAAAGGATATAGACCTTGAATTGAACAAAGTCGGGTATATAGATACTAATTGGTTGTATCAGGGAGTTTTAAGATATGAGGACAAAGAAGATAAAGAAAACTTCTTAGATATCTATCAGGGAACAGCAAGAGAAGAGGAAATGCTGCTTTTTGGAGGAGGAGAAAAGGGTGAGGTAGGTAAGATAGGTGAGGATAACTTACTTGAATTCTTGGAAGGTGAGACTGGACTTTTTGATAATTATCCAAAACCCGTTAATTATTTGAGGTTTAGAATTAACGGGGGAAATGCTGAGAATGGAAAAGATAAAGTTGCAATAGTTTCTAACCTCCCCGCAGAAGTTATGGTTAATTTTGCCGAAGAGTTAACAGGAAAACAGATTAAATTAGAAGGATACTAACAAAATTTCCACTTCTTAAAGCTTAAAGTGGTTGTGACTTTGCTTTAAGAGGTGGATTTTTTAATATTTTATAACTACTTTTTTTCCATTTATCCGTCTTGAAAGGATAAATGATAAAATTTTTTGGGAGGGGAGATGGATTATGTTAAAGAAACCAATGATTATTTTGTTAGTAGTGTTACTTAGTTTACCAGTTATTACTGCGGCAGAAGAACAAGAAAATGAGGTAGGAGAAGATGTTGTTGAAGATTTGCCAGAAAATGAAGTGCAAGAAGATGAAGCTGAAGTGGAAGGAAGAGAAAAAGATGGGGTGTTGATCGAAGTAGTTGAAGAGGTAAGAGAAGATGACGAATATAGTTCTGAGATGGAAGCAGGAGAAGCTATCCCAGAAGAGGCTGAAGTCAAAAGCCAAAACTCGTCGGGTGATATAAATGTGAGTGGGGAAGGTAGTGTGTCAGTAGAACCAGATATTGGTTATGTTAATTTTTCAATAGTAGCAGGTGGTGAAAATATAAATGAGCTTTATCAGGACAATGTAAGTACTGTCAATGAAGTCGTAGATGCACTAGTAGAACATGGCGTTAGTAGGGATAATATAACAACTGAAGGATTTAATATAAGAGATGATTATCGTCATTTGCCACCTGAAGAAAGAGAAAAAGAACCTTCCTATGTTGTAACTACTGACTTAAAGGTATTAGTTGAGGACCTTGAGGAAGAGATGGGCGAGGTTATGAATATTGGAATAGACAGCGGGGCTAACCGTGTAAGTTCAATTCAGTTTGATGTAGAAGATCCAGAAGAACATTATTACGATGCTTTAGAAAAAGCACTTGAAAATGCCGAAAAAAAGACTGAAAGAATAGCTGACTTTTATGATGCTTCCCCAGGTGAAGTTAAAATGGTAAATGAAGACCGGGCCCAAATAGGAAGAGGAGTCCAAATGGAAATGGCAGATGCAGAATATGCCGAGGAAGCTGCATTAGGAGATACACTTCCCATTGAGCCAGGCGAAATAAGCTTTGAGAGTCAGGTGCAAGTTAAATATGGCCTGAATTAAATTTAAAAAAATCTACGAAAATAAAACTCCAAAGCAGTAATGTTTTTATCTAAATATTACTGCCTTGGAGTTTTTATTTGTATATAAAAATTTTTGCTGGTTGGGTTATGTATTTTCAGCTACTATGAACTTTAACACGTCAAGGGTTAGGTTTTTATCTTCTTTTATTTTAAAACCAGCTTTCTTTATATTAGATAATGTTTGCCTATTGATATTAGCTCCCCATAGTCGAACAGTTATTGGGTTGAATAAATTCATAAAAGCCTTCATAATTTTATATTCACTTATTACATGCTCTAGCATGATTAACTGCCCTTCTGGTTTTAGTACCCGTTTCTAACCCTTTAACAGGATTGCAACACGGTCATACCTTCGTTTAATTTTAGAAGTATTATCTAACACCATTTTATTCACCCTCAAAGCATAAGGTCATCATAAATATTTACTGTCCCAGCCGAATTTACATTTTTTACATTGGAATTGACTTTTCAAAACTCTCATTATTACAAAGCCAGCAGTAACCGCACCTACCACTCCATAGGTGGATATAGTCGGTTCAAACGCTTCGGAAATTTCACCCCAGAGTATAATGATTCCAAACACTACAACTGCTGAGAATATATTAATTTTAACCCTGACATTACGTGGATGGTTATTTTTTACCTGGTTGCTACTGCAGTTGGGACAATATATAACTTTTTCATTATCTTTTTTTGTATTATCTTTGTTGGCTTTTTTTATATCTTTTCTAGGTTTATTGTTTTTTTTCTTTTGTTTTTTCTTTTTTTTGCCCAAATTTAATTCCCCTTTCAACAACTAATCACAATTTAATAATTCCTCAAAAAAAGCCTGTCCTAATTAATTTTACATTAAACTCTATTCATGCTACAAATGATTTTTAGATTTTTAGGATAGGAACTAACTTAAGCGTATAATTTTGTTAATTCAATAAATTATGATATATTAAAATGTGTTTAGAATATAATTGCAGGAGGTACTAAAATGGAACAGATGAATCTTGTAGCTACTTCCACGTTTGGGCTTGAAAGGGTCCTTGCTGATGAACTTCAAGACTTAGGATATAAGGATCTTGAGATCGAAAACGGTAAAGTAAACTTCAAAGGTGATGTTTACGATATATGCAGGACTAATTTGTGGCTTAGAACAGCTGATAGGGTTAAGATTACTGTTGGAGAATTTGAAGCTACTTCTTTTGAAGAGCTTTTTGATAAGACATATGACCTGCCCTGGGAGGATTATATCCCGGCTGATGCTCACTTTCCTGTTGAAGGGAAGTCAGTCAAATCAACGCTTTACAGTGTCCCTGACTGTCAAAAGATTGTAAAGAAAGCTGTTGTGGAAAAATTAAAAACTAAGTACAAAACCGATTGGTTTGAAGAAGAAGGTCCTTCCTTTGTAATTGAGGTAGCCCTTCTAAAAGATACGGCTTCATTAACTATAGATACTACTGGAGCGGGTCTGCATAAAAGAGGATACAGGCAAAACTTTAAAGGGGCACCGCTAAAAGAAACCCTCGCAGCAGGGCTTGTAAAGTTAGCAAAGTATAAAGCTGAAACCCCTTTGGTTGATCCCTTTTGTGGTCTTGGTACGATACCAATAGAAGCGGCATTGATTGGGAAAAACCTTGCCCCCGGTCTTTTTAGGGATTTTACCTTTGAAGACTGGCCCTTTGTTTCTATGGAGACTTTTGACAGAGCAAGAGAAGAAGCAGATGATTTGGCAGAGCCGGATAGGTCTCTTTCTATAATAGGAACAGATATCGATGAAGAAGTGGTTAAGATGGCCAGGGATAATGCAAGGCAGTTTGGTTTAGAAGATGATATTCACTTTCAACAAAAGCCTTTATATCGGTTTGGCACTAAGAAAAAATATGGCAAAATAATTTGTAACCCTCCTTATGGCCATCGACTAGAAGAGGAGAAACAGGTAAAAAAACTATACAAGGAAATGGCAAAAATGTTTTCAGATTTAGAAACTTGGTCAATTTATGTCTTAACTCCAGAGAAAAACTTTGAGAAAATTTTTGGCAAAAAAGCAGCTAAAAGAAGAAAGTTATATAATGGAAGGATAGAGGTTCATTATTATCAATATTTTTAATTTATAGATAAACTTGAATTTAGTTAACAGATTGATGGACTAAAACACATAATGGGGCTTGAGCTGGACTGATCCAAAGATAAATCTTTGGATCAGTCCATTTTTATTGTTTAAATTTTTTGATTTTTTATCTATTGTTGAATCTTATGACATTTAGTACTATAATAAAAAGTACTACAATATATAGTAAAACTTTTTAACATTCTATAAAGGTATTCCATTAAGTGTTCCAATATAAACTTTTTTAAGTTAAGCGATATATAAAACATAATTTATCTAGAGGGAGGTAAAAAAATGCTTGGTTATTACCCCGGATGTACGGTTAGGGCAGAAGAGCAGGGATTTGAAAGACAAACCTTGGATTTATTTGATTATTTTGATGTAAGTGTAAAAGAGCTAAGTGAGTGGGAGTGCTGCGGGGCGGTATATCCTCTATCAAAGGATGAGTATACACCTCTTCTTTCATCAGCACGAGCCTTACTGCAGACAAGAGAGGAAGGGTTCGACGGTCTTATTACCCTTTGCAGTGCATGCTATCACGTGCTGCAGCGGGTTAAGCTTCGCTTGAAAAACGATAAAGAAGCAGAGAGAAGAGTAAACAGTATTATTGAAGAACAAATACCCACTGATGTTAAGGTGTATCATTTTTTGGAGGCAATTGAGGAATATATTGGCTTTGATGCTTTGAAAGAAAAAGTAGTTAACTCATTAAACGGAGAAAAAATTGCACCGTATTATGGATGTTTGCTCCTTAGGCCTTATGATGAGATTGGCTTTGGCGGTGAAAATAAGCCAGAAGCTATGGAAAAAGCTATAGAAGCTATTGGCGGAGAAGTTATTAATTATCCCTACAGTTCAGATTGTTGTGGGGCTAGCTTAATGTTAACCAAAAAAGAAGCTGCCTATAAAATGTCTGGGAAAATTATTGAATCAGCCTGGTCAGCTGGTGCTAATCGTATTGTGACTTCATGTCCTCTATGTAAATATAACCTGGAAAAAACATTACAGGAAGATATTACAGATCCTAAGATGCAAGCAGGGTTGAAAATAGATTACATCACATCACCTTTAGCAAGTGCTTTAAACATAAAGCACAGGGAAGGAGGGGTAGACAAAAATGCGGTTTAGTTTAAATAGTGAAACCTCTGGAACAAAAAAAGAAAATGCTGCTATTTTGGATGAGTTAGAGATGATTACAGAAGAAAAGTTTTCTAACTGTTTTCAGTGTGCTAAATGCAGTGCAGGGTGCCCTGCATCTGAATATATGGATTTATACCCCCATCAAGTAATTCTGATGGCTAAGCTTGGACTTTTTGAAAGGATTTTTGAGAGCAAGTCTATATGGATCTGTACATGTTGTTTTGCCTGCGGCAGCCGCTGCCCACAGGATCTCGATCCTGCGAGGATTATGGAAGGATTTAGATTGATTGCGTTAAGAAAAACAGAAAGTAGACCCGAAGTTTATCCTTTCAAAGGGGAAATTCCCCGCCAGGCTTACGTAGCACATTACAGAAAGAATTTTAAATAGAGAGGGTTTTTCCATATACTGCATGAAGAATGGGGACGGTTCTGCTGCTTCGGCAAGAAAAAAGGAAGCACCAGAACCGTCCCCAGCAAAGTCATGGAAAAAACATTACAGAAAAAACAGAACCGGTAGAGTAGAATAGATAGAAGGAGGAGAGAGCTTATGCGGATAGGTGTATTTATATGCTGGTGCGGTAGTAATATAGCCGGCACCGTTGATGTAGAAAGCCTTAGTGAAAAGGCTAAATTTTTACCCGATGTGTACTACTCTGAAGATGTAAAATACATGTGTTCTGAGATAGGTCAGGAATCTATAAAAAAAGCAATTAAAGAGCAAAAACTTGAGAGGGTTGTTATCGGGTCCTGTTCTCCAAGAATGCACGAAGAAACTTTCCAGGAAGTCTTAAAAGATTCAGGACTTAATCCTTATTATGTTGAAATTGCTAATCTAAGAGAACAGTGTTCCTGGGTACATGATGAAGGTGAAGAAACTACCCAAAAAGCTTTTGAACTGGTTGAAAAAGCTGTGGCAAAGATTAGGTTTGCAAAACCTCTGACAACTGAAACCCTTCCTGTAACCAAAAGAGCTCTAGTTGTAGGTGGAGGTATAGCAGGGATACAATCTGCCCTTGATATAGCAGAAGCTGGGTATGAAGTAGACCTAGTTGAAAACACCCCATCTCTTGGAGGCAGGATGGCACAGCTAGACAAAACCTTTCCTACTTTAGACTGTTCGGCCTGTATTCTTACTCCAAAGATGGTAGAGGCTTCTTCTCACCCGAATATTCGCCTCTTAACTTATGCTGAGATTGAAGATGTTTCAGGTTTTGTTGGAAACTTTGATATTAAAATACGCCAGAAGGCAAAAAGTATAGATCATGATAAATGTACCGGCTGTGGTGATTGTACTGAAAAATGCCCTGCCAAGATAGATAATGAGTTTGAAGAAGATAAGGAGATAAGAAAAGCGGTGTATACTCCTTTTCCACAGGCAGTGCCTAATAAACCTGTGATTGATCGTGATAATTGTCGTTATTTTCAAAAAGGTAAGTGTAAGGTCTGTCAGAAAGTTTGTCCTGCCGAAGCTGTTGACTATGAACAAGAGGATGAAATCATTGAAGAAAGATATGGGGGAGTTATCCTTGCCACAGGTTTTGATCAGCTAAAGCCTGAAGGATGGGAAGAGTTTGGCTATGGTGCGCATCCTGATGTTATCACTTCCCTTGAGCTTGAGAGGATGTTTAACTCTTCTGGGCCAACAGGTGGAAAAGTAGTTTGTCCTTCTACAGGCAGAGAACCTAAGAGAGTGGTCTTTATTCAGTGTGTAGGTTCAAGAGATAAGAATAAAGGAAATGCTTACTGTTCAAAAGTTTGCTGTCTCTATACAGCTAAGCATACTCTTTTACTAAAAGAAAAACTTCCCGATACTGAAAGCTTTGTCTTTTATATAGATATAAGGACAGCTGGTAAGAGCTATGAAGAGTTTTATGAAAGAGCAAGAAGTACAGGAGCCAAATACCTGAAAGGCCATGTCTCTAAAGTCGAAACAGACGGTAAAGAGCTTCTTGTAAGAAGCTATGATAACAGCATTGGGGAACAAATAGAAGTTGAAGCAGACCTTGTTGTTCTTGCTTCTGCCATTAAAGCAAAAGGTACAACAGAAGGTCTTGCCCAGATGTTTGGAGCTACAGGTGACAAAGATGGTTTCTTATCAGAAGCCCACCCCAAATTAAAGCCGGTAGAAACCCAAACTGCAGGGGTGTTTCTTGCAGGAGCATGTCAGGGGCCAAATGATATTCCAGATACAGTTGGACAGGCAGGAGCTGCTGCCTCAAAGATAATCGGGCTGTTTAACCGCGGTGAGGTTGAGAGTCTACCAACTACTGCAGAGGTGGATGCTTCAATCTGCAGTGGCTGTCTAAAATGTGAGCCGGTTTGTCCTGTAGGAGCGATATCTTCAGAACAGATTGAAGAGAAAGTGCCAGGTGGCGTAGTAACAAGACAAGTGGCAGGTGTAAATAATGCTCTGTGCCGGGGTTGTGGAGCTTGTACTGCAGCCTGTCGAAACGGAGCGATGAACTTAAAAGGATATACCCACAGAGAATTGCTTGCGGAGGTGGATAATCTATGATAAAGATAGCTGCTTTTTGCTGTAACTGGTGCAGTTATGCAGGGGCCGACCTCTGCGGCAGCAGTAGGTTGAAGTACCCGGCAGATATTAGAATAATCAGGGTTCCCTGCAGTAGCAGAGTTGATGCTTCTCTTGTTCTTAGAGCATTTCAAAAAGGTGCAGATGGTGTGATGGTTAATGGTTGTCACCCGGGAGACTGCCACTATGTATCGGGTAACTACCATACCCGTCGCAGGATGGCACTATTAAAGAATCTGTTAAAGTTTATGGGATTAGATGATGAAAGATTGGAAGTTAACTGGATCTCAGGAAGTGAAGCTGGGAAGTTTCAACAAACGGTGTTGGACTTTACGGATAAAATTAATAAATTAGGTCCTGCCGAAGAAATGAGGGATATGAGATGCCAAAAACCCAGTTAACAAAAGATAAACTACAACAAAAAGTAAAAGAATTATTAGAAAGTGAAAAGATCGAGGCTTTTGTAGGATATGGGGAAGGTGATCTTTCTCTCAAGAAAATTCCTCTTGTGATAACAAGACCCGAAGATGTATCCAAATTAACATTTGATCAAACATCAACGCCTCTATTATCAAGATATTTACTTGATGGGGAGCTTAAGGACAAAAAAGTTGGGATACTCTTAAAAGGGTGTGACAAGAGAGCCTTAGATTTATTTGAAAAAGAAAATCGGATAAATAAAGAAAATATATATACACTTGGAATTAGCTGTAATGGTGTTATTTCTATAAATAAAATGAGTGAATATTTAAATGATCCTACAGAATATGAGTTAAATTTTGACGGGGAGAAAGTCAAAGCTTCATCAAAAACAGGTGAAGAAGTTGAGTTTGATTATCAGGACATTCTCTCTCCTCACTGTCATATATGCCAAAGCCCTACTCCGGAAGATGTGGATGATTTAATTGAAAATGAAGCGAGTGAAGCTTTAGTCCCTATCAAGGAAGATGGCATTATGGACTCTATAATAGAATTAGAAAAAGCTTCTAAAGAAGAAAAATACCAGTATTTCATAGAAAGCTTAAACCGGTGCAGACGTTGTTTTGCCTGCAGGGAAGCGTGCCCTGTCTGCAACTGTCCAAAATGTCTGTTTGATATTGAAAACCCTAGATTCTTGGATAAAAGCACTGAGGAATCTGCCCAACACCAGTATTATCATATACTAAGAGCTTTTCACGTGGCAGATAGGTGTGTTGGTTGTGGTGAATGTGAGAGGGCTTGTCCTGAGGAGATACCTTTTTATCTATTGCACGAAAAAATTAAAAAAGACATTGATGAAATGTTTGGTGAAAAAGAAGATGCCCTTTCTTATGCTTACCCTGATGATGTTGAACCTTTTGAAGAGGGGGGAGAAGCTTGAAGTTAACTGATATCAAAAAAGTTTTAGAAGAAGCTTTTGAAAAAAACGAGAAGTTGGAAGAAAAATATAATATATGTGACGGGGAAAAGGAAAATATTAAATCCTTTTTCTTTCCCCAGACTGAGAAGTATTTAGAATTTAAGAGGACTGATAAAGGAACAGAATTTTTTCCTGTAAATAATGGCCTTGTAAATGATAGCGATGGAACTGGTAGCGATGAAACTGATGGCGCTAAAGAAAAAATAAATGTAGTAGTTAGGGCTAAGCCATGTTCTGTTGAGGCATTAGAGGTTTTTGACTATGTTTTTTTGAGTGAACCAGTAGATCCTTTGTACAAAGAAAAAAGAGAAAAAACTATAATTATATCTTCGTCCTGCAGGGAGCTTAAAAATAGCTGTTTTTGTACGTCTGTTGGAATAGATCCATATAAGCCTGTTGGAGGAGATGTGAGAATAGATGACTCTACAGGTGGAGTAGTAGGGGTAACTCCCAAAGGAAAAGATTTTTTGGAGGAAATCTTTGAAGCTGATGAAAGTAAAAAATCCGAGATTCAAAAGCTAGAAGTTGATCAAGAAAGTGACCTTGAAAAAGGAAATGTAAAGACGTCAACTGAAAGAGAAGCTGAAAAAGATTTGGCAAATAGATTAAAAGATAAGCTAGATAACATGCAGGACTCAAAGCTATGGGATGAGTTGTCATTAAGATGTCTTGGGTGTGGGGTCTGCACTTATTACTGTCCTAGCTGTCACTGCTTTGACGTGTGCGATTACTACAAAAAGGATACAGGGAGCAGGTATCGTGCATGGGACAGCTGTATGTTCTCTGAGTTTACCAGCATGGCAGGAGGACATAATCCCAGGCCTACCAAAAAAGATAGGATAAAGAATCGCTTTTATCATAAATTCAACTATTTGCCTAAATTATACGAAAAACTTGGATGTGTTGGCTGCGGGAAATGTCTTGTCCACTGCCCGGTAGGGATTTCTCCGCTTACTTTACTTCGAGAAATGGGGGAGATAGAAGATGAAGACAAATCCATTAGTACCAGCTAAAGCAAAGATAGTTAGTATAAGAGAAGAGACTTCTGATATTAAGACCTTTGAAGTTGAGCCGCCACCAGAGTTTCCAAAGCATATTCCGGGTCAGTGTGCTATGGTTTCAGTCTTTGGTGTAGGTGAGGCTTTATTCTCTATAACTTCTCCTCCAGAAGAAGACAACCTGGAATTTAGTATAAAAAAAACAGGAAAAGTTACAGACGAACTGCACAGCATGGAAGCTGGAACAGAGATTGGCCTTAGGGGCCCTTATGGAAACGGATTTCCTGTAGAAGAAGTCAAAGGGAAAAATCTTCTTTTCATAGGTGGAGGTATAGGCCTTGCGCCCCTTCGGTCACTGATAAAGTATGCGCTAAATAATAAAGAAGATTATGGAAGCTTGCAGCTTATCTACGGTGCTAGAACACCAGATGATCTTGCATTCAAAAAAGATATTTATGAAAACTGGCCAAATAACAGTGATATTTCTGTTAATTTATCAGTTGACGTTGAATCTCCTGGATGGGACGGGTATGTAGGATTTGTACCTCAGTATCTAGAAGAATTATCACCGTCTCCGGAGGATACAATAACCTTTACATGTGGGCCTCCAATAATGATTAAGTTTGTTGTGCAGGGACTAGAAAAACTTGGTTTTACACCTTCCCAGGTTATAAGTACCCTGGAGTACAAAATGAAATGTGGTGTAGGAAAATGCGGTCGCTGCAACATTGGAGAACAATACGTATGTAAAGATGGTCCAGTCTTTACTTTAGAGGAGTTAAAAGAGCTAAATTATTTTTAGTCAAATAATTGATTCTGGTGCAAAAAGTCTATTCACATAAGTAAAGTGTTTTTAATTGATATTATCAAGATGTATTACAATTAAAAACAAAACTTTGTTCATATGACTTTTTGCACCAGAATCATAATTTAGTCTATATTAAAAAACCAAACAATTGGAAAACAAGCGGTTAAATGTTATATTTAACCGCTTGTTTTTTTCTTCACTTCATCTTCACATTTTATTCTTATAATGAAAATGCTAAAACAATTTTTTAATTAAAACAATTAAATTTAATGTGGAGGGATGAAGTTTGAAGAAAAAACTTATAACATTTTGTTTACTGATGCTTGGGATTATTATATTTTCAGCCTGTGACTCACAGGTGAAATATTCAGAAAATGTGATTAAAGAAGGAGAAACAAAAGAAGTAGAAAGTAAAGAAGTAGAAGATAATAAATTATTAGAAGGAGGGGGATTGATATTCACCTTTGATGATGGTTGTAGTACTGATTATGAGGTAGTGTATCCTATTTTGAAGGAAAAGGGTTTAGAAGCGGTTACTTATATATCCCCTATTTTTATTGAAGATGAGATGGACGGGTTTATGGACTGGGAGCAGGTAAAAGCTTTAGATGAAGCAGGATGGGATATTGAAGATCATACTTATTCACATGTTAACTTAGAAGAATTAACAAAAGAGGAAATAAATAAAGAAATGCAAAAAATTAATGATATTTTTGAAAAAAAGGGACTAGATACACCTAAACACCATGCACTGCCATATGGTGAATATAATGAAACAGCCAAAGAAGTGGTGCTTACTTATCGTGATACGGTAAGAACGGCCGAAAACAATTTAAATTCATATCCTCTAGAGGATGATATTTTAGATGCAGTTGATATGGGGATACACTCAGAAGAAGTGTTGAAAGGATTTATTGATAGAGCAGTTTTAGAAAATAAAGTGTTAATATTTTTTACCCATGATGTTCAAGAAAATCCATATGATTATGGTATAACTACAGAAAAGTTTGAATCTGTATTAGAATATGCTATAGAAAAAGAGATAAATATCTTAACTTTATCAGAGTTAATGAAATATTAGTAATAATAATGTCTTAACATTCGTTATCTTTTTTATGACAGTTTTGTTGATGTTTACATTTTGTGCTTTTGTCTTGTTGACTAATCTCAGATAGCTTTATTAATTGCTGGGCTAGTTTGGTGAGAATATCTGTGTTTACAATATAATGAGTGAAATATCCCCTTTTTTCTCCCCAGACTAGCCCTGCTTCTCTTAATATTTTCAAATGTTGACTTATTGCAGCTTTGCTTACACCTACATGTTTTGAGAGAGCTCCTACACAGTAATTATTTTCTAAAAGTAGTTCTAATATCTTTAATCTGTTGTTATCAGCTAGGGCTTTATGAAGTTTAGTTTGGTTATCATTATTCATTAGTAATCCCCCGCATTAATTAAGATTTTTTACTTTCCTGCTTTTTAGTACATTGCAAGTCTCGATTTTTGTTGCCTCTAAAGTTATAGTTTCCTCCTTCAATTTTAATTGACTTACCGTTAACTAAAGCATCTGAAACTTTACTTCTAGCAGATAGTAAAACATTTTGAAAGGTAGCTCTTGATACTTCCATTCTATCTGCGCAGTCTTGCTGATCAAGATTTTCTATATCTTTTAGCCTCATAGCCTCTAATTCTTCTACAGTTAATACTTTTTCGTCTAATTCTCGAAGAGGGATTCCTTTAGGTTTAAAATAAGTCACCTCTGGCATATATTCTACCTTACGCCTTTTTGGTGGTCTTGGCATTGATATCGCTCCTTTTTTTTATCTAAATATTGAATGTTAAAATAAAATGTTTGCTTTGTTAGTGTACCTTAGTAGTTTGCATAAGTCAATAATATAAAAATAGCGCAGGTGGGTTTTTCCTTCCTGCGCGTTTGGTACATTGTAAAAATTAGACTTAGAAAGATAAATATCCTGTGGGAATTAATAATAATTTCTATAGTTTTTAACTCACTTATCGACTCTTTCAACCTTGTAGGAGTGTCAATAACAGCAATTTTTCCTTGGTTAATTATTGCTACTTTATCACATAGATAGCTTGCTTCTTCAATGTCATGAGTAGTAAGAAAAATTGTCTTATTTTGATTGCTATATTCTGTGATTATATCCCTGATAACCTTTTTACTTTCAACATCAAGACCTGTGGTTGGTTCGTCTAAGAATAATATTTCTGGATCATTTATTAGTGCCATACATAGTAAAAGGCGTTGTTTCATTCCTTTAGAGAATCCTTTGGCTTTTAAATTCTTTTTTTCATATAGATTAAACTTTCTAAGCAGTGTACTTACCCGGGTTGTACAGGTATTTTTATTTTGGCCGTATATTTCTCCTGTTAGTACTAAGTTTTCTAGAGCAGTAAGGTCTGGATAAATATTTGCCTGCTCTGGTACTACTCCTATAAGCCCTTTTGCTTTTATAGGTTCTTGTCTAATGGAGTGTCCCATTAAATTTACGTCTCCCTTGTCAGGCTGAATGACCCCTGTCAAAATACGTTGTGTTGTACTTTTTCCTGCTCCATTTGGCCCCAAAAAGCCAAATAAGCTTCCTTTTTCGACTTTGAAACTAATGTTATCAACAGCTTTAACTTGGCCATAATTTTTACTTAAATTATGGACTTCGATGGCAGGAAAACTCAATTCTAATTCACCTCTTAATTTTCACATTCATGCTTGTCTGTATCTCCATGGCATTTTTTAATTTGTTCTGGACTGCATTTTTTTGGTGTTTCCTTTAAATTCTCTGGTTTTTTGCAATTATTTTTTTCGCACATGTTAAATTACCCCCTTTTCTTTATACTTTTAAAATCTATTTAATTACTTACTTAAATAAATAATAATACACTTAATTATATATGTCAACACTAAACTTAAAATATTTTTTTAATGAATATAAGTATTTTTCTCAAGATACCATGAAAATATGGTAAGAAAATTTGAATGGCTAATTAAATTGGAAGGTATAAGCTTATAATAGAAATAAAAAAAGAGCCCGCAATGGCCTGGGCTCAGGCTGATGCGGATCCCTTTTGAGCCCTCTGCAACCTCTCGGGTACAAAGGACCATTCCGGAACCCACACCAACCATTGCCTCGACCGAGACAGATCCCTTTGGAAGAAGCTATAAGAAATCTCTCGACCCCTTACAACCTCTTAAGGAACCCGTCACGGTCTTAGCTCGACCTCTGCGGATCTCAGATGACCCTTAAATAGTAGTTCCGACTATTTAAGAGCCAGTAATTGACCCACAGAGATCTTCCCTCCGGCCAATGCCGAGCCCATAAGACCCGACATTGACCTTCGGCCGGCTACTTAGGAGCCTTCACGACCCCTAAGTAACCTTCGGCTCAGCCATTGCGAACCCTTCGTTTATTATTGTTGCTTATTTAATAAAAATTATACACATTTTTTTAATTGATTTATAAGAAGTTTTTTTATTTCTTTTTTGACATATGACAAAAAACTTGCTATTATAAATAATAAGCATATGCTAGAAATAATTGATGAAAGGACCGCACTTTAAAACAAAGTCTTAGATTTAAAAGTACATTGAATTCATAAAGGTGGTTTGAAAGTCGCTTTTTGAAGCAAGTTCTAAATGATCGATTTTGTCAACCAATTTCATTGCTTCTTCATAAAAATTTCTATTAACAAGTGCCATTTGACAGCCTGAGCCTGCAGCGTTTCCAACTGGAATAATCTTTTCTTCTGCTATATTTGGGATTAGACCCAAAATTTGTGTGCTTTTTACGTCTACATAATTTCCAAATCCACCTGCTAGATATATATATTCTAGCTCTTCGTAACTTGTGTTTGCTTCATTTAATAATGTTTGTATCCCTGCTGCTACAGCTCCCTTTGCAAGTTGTACTTCTCTTATGTCTGCCTGAGTTAGAAGAATTTCCTTGTTACTGTGAGCTTCTTCAGGGAAGGCAAGGATAAATGACTTGGCTTTTTCATCTTCTTTTATGCGTTTTGCTAGCTCTGGGTCTTCTATTTCTTCTTGGGATACGATTTTTCCTTTTTTATCGACCACCCCTTTTCTGATCAAAATGGCCATTATGTCCATAAGTCCAGAACCGCAGATACCTTTTGGAGGTTTATTGCCTATAGTGGTGTATAATAGTTGGTTATCCTCGTATGTTACCCTTGATATTGCTCCACTTGTTGCCTGCATACCATGGGAAATTTTTGCTCCTTCAAAAGCTGGGCCAGCAGCTGTAGAGCAGGCTATCATCTTTCCGTTTCCAGTAACTACTAGTTCTCCGTTTGTTCCAAGATCTATTAAAAGTTCTTTTTTATTTTCATCTATTTGAGAAGCTAGGGCAGCTCCGATTGTATCTGCTCCTACAAAACCCGCAATACTTGGTAGAAAAATTACTTTGCCACTTGGGTTTATGTCTATAGAAATATCTTTAGCTTTAGCTTCTATGCATTTTTGGGTAACTGGTAAATATGGAGACTTTCCGAGTGTAGTAGGATCGAATCCCCAGAATAGATGGTTCATGGTAGTATTACCTACTAAAGAAAGATGATATATATCATCTTTATCAATTTCTCCTTTTTGACATAAATCTTGGATGATTTCATTGACTGTCTCTAATGCTTTCTTTTGTAGATCTTTACTGCCGCCTTCGTTTTCTATGATATAAGTTATCCTACTTATAACATCTGCCCCGTAAGGGCTTTGTTTGTTCAGCTTAGAAGAGGTGCAAATTTTCTCTCCCTTAGATAGATCCCATAGGTATCCAGCAACGGTTGTTGTACCAATGTCTATAGCTATACCGTAGACTACATTTCTGGTATCTCCAGGTTCGATATTTAGGACAGTTTCTTGTCTTTCCAGGGTTAGAGTTATTTCGTCGAAGTTTTCTTTATATACATTACTAAGCTGCTTGTAATTATCATGTGAAAAAAGTATAGGGGTTTTGTATTCTTTGTTGATTGCTTTATCTAATGCCTCAGATTTATAAGTTAAAGTTTCGGGTTTTATTAATTCTTTTTTAATTAGTGGATCAACTTTTAACTCCATCATGGAACCGTCTACAAGAATTGTTTCTTCTTCTGGTTTACTACTTACTAATTCTATAGTCATATCAGAATCAACCTGTGTTTGACATGCCAGTTTGTATACGGGTTCATTGTTTATCTTTACCAGGCATTTGCCGCAAGAACCTTTGCCTCCACAGGGTGAATCTATATAGATATTATTTTCAATTAAGAGTTCTAGTAAATTTTTCATTCCTTCGGATTCAATTATTTTGTCCTCGTTTACGATTTTAACCTTTGGCATATTAAAAACTCCTTTTGAAATGAAATTTTCTAACTTGCTTTCTAGCTTGCAGTAAGATTATCTTTTTCATCTAAACCAGCGTATTTCATAAGCTGTTTTTCTGTAGTGCTATCAAGGTAATTCTTATTTCTGTTTTCTTCTAGTCTTTCTTTTAACATCCTTTTTGCCACCTCTAATGATTCATTACTGCCCATATCAACCCACTTGCTGTAGGTGTGTCTATCAGAAACTTTAGGAAAATGAAACTCTTCTCTGAAATGATTAAAAGTGTGAATATTAGAAAGGAATTCTCCACAACATCCTACTTCTTTAATTACATCAAATGCTAACTTCTCTTCATCGATATTAAGACCTTTTTTAATATATTTCATGGTACCGCATAAATCTTCGTCAAATATGAATTTTTCATAACTCATAGCATTATAAAACTGCAAACTACCTGCAGCATGCAAAATAAAATCAGTGTCAGCAGCTACAGTGCCTAAAAGTGTCATTCCAGATTCTTGACTTGACTGGTTATCGTGAATTTTTGCATCGGTAACACTACCGCCGCCCCCTCGGACAGGTAAATTATACTCCCTTGCGAGCTGTGCACTAGCCGTAGCAAATAGGACCGTTTCACCTCCGCCTACAGATAATTCTCCATCCTGCATATCCGTTACAGCTGAAGCACCTCCATATATAACCGGGTTTCCGGGATTTATTAATTGTGAAAAGACAATTCCAGCTAGAACTTCTGCATTCTGAAGTGCTAGAGCTCCTGCTAGTGTTGCCGGAGCAGTTGCCCCTGCCATTGTAATTGAAGAAATTATTAGAGGCTGAGATACTTTGCTGTACTCTATCATAGATTCAAGGGATGTTTTGGAATAAGCTAGAGGACTGTTAGCGTTTATTAAGTTTACCATTACCGGTTTGTTTGCCACGAAATCTTCGCCAAAAACGATTTCTGCCATTTTAATAGAGTCTTTTGCACCTCTAGCCCCATCAGAACTTCCCATGAAAGGTTTGTCGGAATGTCTTAACAACTCAAGGATCCCTACCTTATGTTTAATATCAGCAGGGACATCTTTCATATCTAGCAAAATACCACCTGAAAAATCAATATGAGGACTGCTTCCTGTTAAAATGGCAAAATTTCTAAAATCTGAAAGGGTGGCTTGCCTATTACACCCTTCTTCTACTATGAATGGAGAACCATAACCGGGAGCAAAGCTGATATATCCCCTGCCTATAGGTATGTTTTTTTCTGGATTCATAGCTTTTACTGTGAAAAAAGATGGAGCTTTGCTTACATACTCATCAACTTGTTCTTCGGTGAAAAAAACTTTGCCATTATCCACCTTGAAACCGGCTTTTTTAAATAAATCCAAAGCGTAATCATAATGAAACCCAATCCCTACTTCGTTTAATATTTTTAAAGAAGTAGAATTGATTTTCTTTAATTCTTCTTCAGATAAAACCGCTGCTTTATGCATAATCTTTCCCCTCCCTTGTATACCCCTTAGGGGTATAGGGTTAATTTCAGTTTAAAGTATGACTTAATAGTTGTCAATATTTCAACAATTTTTGTGAAATATTTTTGCGAACTAGGTGACCATTTTATTTGATTGTTTAAGATAATCCTTTATAGCTTCATGCAGAGCTTTTGCTCCTAGAATTGAACAGTGCAGCTTGGGCTTTGGTAGTCCTCCGAGGGAATCAATGATATTTTTACTAGAGATTAGCAAAGCTTCGTTTAGTTTTTTTCCTTTTGCTAGTTCTGTTGTTATACTGCTTGTAGCAATAGCTGCCGGACAACCAAAAACTTCAAACTTTATATCATCTATGCAGTTGTCTTTTACTTTAATATAAATACGCAAGAAATCTCCACAGGAGGGGTCACCTATAGCTGCTACGCCATCAGGAATGTCGATGCTTCCTGCATTTCTTGGATTTGAAAAATGCTCGATTACTTTTTCACTGTACATGCTAACAACTCCTCTAAATATTTCTTGTTATTATAAGTGTAACTCTGTAAATCGTTGGAGTCAATTTATCTTATTGTGAATTAAGTAAAGCTATTTAGGCTGCCCGAAATTGACATATGCTAATATCTTTGGTATCATCGGTAATAAGCATATGACAAAAAAGAAATACCTTGAAAAACAGAAGTCACAAGCCAGGATTTTTGCCAAAGTTTTTGGCTGAACAAGGAGTTGAATGTGTCATTTCAGGAGGCATGGGAGAAAGAGCAAGACAGCTTTTTGCATCTAAAGGAATCGATACATTAGTAGGAATAGAGGGTGAAGTAGAGGCAGTCATAAATGACTATATGGATGGGAAACTTTCTGGTAATTGTTCATATTGTGAGCACGATGGTCCGAATTGTGGGCATTAAAAACTGAATATCAATTAAATAATAATAATAAAGGTCATAACAATAATATTATCCCCCTGGCATATAAAAGTGCTAAATGGGGGTTTTTTTATCACTTTTTCTTATAAATTTGATTGACATTGACTGATTTTTACATTACCATATAAATACCCCTGTGAGGTATATAGGGGATTGTGTTTGAAAATTAAAAGATAAAAGTGAAAAATGACAGTTTATTATTGGTTTTATGGGAGGTATTTTTGGAATTTAATTTAAGCGATCATAAACTAAAAAGACAGGAGGTGAAAACCCTGAGTTACTAAAATTCTTTTACTGCGATAGGTTAATACCTTGGGAAGGAAAGGCCTATCGCACCCGCCGTCCCTAACAGGGAGTCGCCGGTCTGTCTTCTACTTTAGGTAGATGACCCTATACTGGCGAAACAGAGTGAAAATCTCTGCGGTAAGTCGCCTTTTCTTGGTTCGGCGGCGGATCATTAAGCGCAACGTTTAGATTTGTGCATATTTTAGTAACCAGGTATTTAGTGTGAAAGATCAAAAAACTTTAATACTAAATAGGCTCAAAAGAATAGAGGGGCAGATCAAAGGCATAAGGAAGATGGTGGAAGAGGATAAGTGCTGTACAAATATTTTAATGCAGACAAATGCAGTTAGATCAGCTGTAAACAATGTAGGAACAATAATTCTTGAACATCATTTAAAAGAATGTCTAAGTGAAGTGAATGATAATAAAAATCAGGCCGAATCTATTAAAGAATTAAGTGAACTAATTTCTAAATATGCTAAATAAATATAAAAGGTTCAAAAAATATCCTGTACATTTACAATCGAGATATATCGGGGTATATGATAAATTTTTTAAATTGATTAAAGGGATATATTGTGATAAATTAAAATTAACTTTGCTAAGCCTAAGGGGGCTTTTTTTTGATAAGTAACTATATTAAACAAATTGAAGAACCTGCAGTAGTTATCGGCAGCGGTCTTGCCGGGATTATTGCTGCTATAAAATTATCTAAAATGAATAAAGAAGCGGCCGTTATAACAAAAAAAGGACCTGGAAAAGCGACTTGTACCTCCTTTTCGATGGGTATTTTTACGTCTGCCGGAGGTAGTGAATTTGATGAAAAAGATCATTATAAAATGAGTTTTGAGGCGGGTGAAGGGGTTAATCAACAGGATATATTAAAACAAATGGTGGAAGAATCTCCTGAGGCATTTGAATTTTTGTCCAAAGAGTTAGGTATAGTGCTAAATAACACCGAAAGGGGCTTTCAGGTAAAAAAAGGGGAAAGACCCATTCCAGGATCTAATCTGATGGATGAATTGACAGCTATTGCAAAAAAATTAGGAGTTAGATTTTATAGCTTTCACCTTCCTGTAGAATTAATTAAAGATGGTGACAAATGCCAGGGTGTTTTGGCATTAGATGATAATAATGACCTTGTGTACTTCAAATCAAAGACAGTGCTTTTGGCTACAGGAGGATTTGCAGGGTCTTTTATGAAAAATGATAATCCACCAGCCATGAGAGGAGAAGGTTTAGTACTTGCTTATAGGGCTGGAGCCAGATTGAAGGACTTGGAATTTATACAATTTTACCCAATAGGTTTTAGAGATAAAAGGCTTCCTGGATTTATAGCTCCTATATTTTATCCAAAGAGTACTAAGCTAGTTAATGATGAAGGAGAAGATTTACTTAAAAAGCACCTAGGGGAAGGTTGGAATGCTAATACAGCTTGTCTTAGCGAAAGAGACAAACTTGGTAGAAAGCTAGAAGAAGAATGGCAGGCTGGAAGCCAAGTTTGGATGGATATGACGTCATGCCCTAAAGAAGAATGGGAGGGACTTAATTCTCTTCCACTGTATGAGAGGATAAGCTTTAATTTTGAAGAGAAGCCTTTCTTGATAGGACCGGCGGCTCACTTTACCATGGGTGGAATAGCATTAGATGAAAAACTAGAAACAGGTGTTAAGGGGCTTTATGCTGCAGGAGAAGTGGTTGGAGGAATTCATGGCGCTAATCGTCTTGGGGGGAATGCCCTGACTGAAGCTCTTACTTTTGGTATAAAATGTGCCTTAAAAATGGAGAAGAGATTAACTGATGGTGAAGAACTTAAAGATGTTGAACTATCAAATATCGAATATCAAAATCCTTTGATTAAAATATTGAATATAAGTAATAATTTAACTAAATCAAATAAAGAAGGTTTATTAGCTAATGAGGAAAATAGTAATGAAAATGTAAAAATTATAGATCGAAAATTAAAAGAACTGCACTGGGAAGCTCTCTCGCCTATAAGGGAAGAGGCCACCATGAAAGAGGGTTATAAAGAAGGTGAAAAAATAAGAGACAAAATCCTAAATCTCTGTAAATTAGCAGGAGAAGGTAAGGTAAGAAAGAAAGATTTGAAAGACCTTGTGACATGTGAAATGAGTTCAAAATTATTTCAATTGACTGTTAGGTCAGCACTTCAAAGACAAGAAAGTCGCGGTAGTCATTACCGTAAGGATTATCCAAATAAAGATGATGATAACTTTACTAAGAGTTTTTATCATCCACAGTAATATTATTTAGCTCTTTTAAAGTATTTCTGAAATCGCAGGAGGAAATTATTTTTTTAACGAGAATATAACAAACTAGCTTATTAATAAGAATGAAGTAAACATGTAATCTGAACAAAAATTAAATATATATATGAATTAGGTGCCTTATTTATAAGGTTAAAAGGGAAGTCGGTGAAAATTCGACGCGGTCCCGCCACTGTAAAGGGGAGATTATTTTCACATAGGCCACTGGAGAAAGGTGAACTTCTCTGGGAAGGCGAAAATAATTGATGAACCTGAGCCAGGAGACCTGCCTGATTTGTTTTTACCTTTGATCTACGATGGATAGGGAGGTAAAGTTTCGCTAAGATATCTTTATAATACTAGTATCACTTTACTGTTGGTTCCTACTCCCTTTCAAAGGGAGTTTTTTAATTTAGACGATGAATATGATGATGAAGTTTAGTGATTATGGAGTTGACAAACAATGAATAATAAACTTGTAAAAATTTTGAAAAGCATTTTTCTTTTATCAGTAGTAGCTATTATTTTTGCCCATATGCCGGAGTTTATAGCTAATGTAAAACAAATGTCTTCTGCGACAATTATTTGGTTGATTGTACTGCAGTTTGTTACTTTAGCATTAATAGCTATGCAGTGGAAATATTGTTCCATAATTTTATCTGATAAACTTGGTGGACAAGGTGGACAAGTAAAAGACTTTTGGATTGTTAATTCATATGGAACCTTGTTAGAAGGGGTGACTCCTGCTGTAAAGACGGGAGGAGAAGGTCTAAAAGTTGTTATGCTAATAAAAAGTTATGGTTACGATAAAAAGGAGGCCATAACCCTTGTTATAGCTCAAAAAATTATTAGTATATGTAGTTTTTTGATAGTCATGATGGCTTGTTACATAATTGTTTATAAAAGAATACCGTCGTTCTTAATGGATAATTTGCTATACGTAATCATTACAGCGACCATAATATTTTCTATAATCTATTTTGTTTATGCTTTTATTTCTAAAGAAAAGTTAAACTATTTATTTTATAAACTTGGAGTTAATAAGTTTAATCGATTGATCAATGAATTTTCTACTTATAAGAAAATGTTTTTAAACAATAAATTATCACTTGGAAAAGCTTTTTTGTTAGGTATTATTATCTGGAGTCTTCTAGGTTTGAAAACATTTTTTATAGTAGTAGATATGAATATAAATCTATCTTATGTACAGGCATCAAGTGCAACTTTTATGGGCTATCTATTTAGCATGCTGCCAATAAGTCCCGGTGGAATAGGGACCTATGAAGGTGCCATGAGCTTTCAATTATATAATATGGGCTTAACAGAAAATTTGGCTCTCACAGTTAGCATATTAAGCAGGTTATTTACATTATGGTTAACAATGCTGATTTCATTTTTTACTGTCACTATTTTAAATTTTGTGCGTACAGGGCAGTCCCTATTATATCAAAAAAGCAAAGGAGCTTGACAAAGCCCCTTTGTACATTTCTTAGTTAATTCAGCCTACAACTAGTCTTCGACTATCTCATTAGCACCAGATTGTTCCATTAGTTCTCTTATTCTATGTCTGTCATGTTTTGAAACTTCTACAGCTACCACAATACCGCCTTTTCCTTTTAAGCCTGAAATACCTTCGATAAAACTTTCAGTTTCTCCTAGGCCTTCACGTTCGGTTTGAACAAAACGTATCTCCTCTGTTTCAATTTCACTATTTACAAACTCATCATTTTTTATTTGACTTACAATCATATCTTTTCTATCAAGGCCAATTTTTTTAAGGCTGTCTATTGCAGAACTAGCACGTGATTTGTCTGGGAACCTTCCTACTACTCTCAAGCAAAATCCACCTCCACACTCTTTATTATATTTTTATTATTTGCTAAGTATTTAAGGCTATACTGATCGTTATTCTAAGGAATTTAATAAAAGGACTATAACAAAATTGCTTGTACATTACTTTCACAAATTATTTTTTTAAGCAGGATTACTATAAAAAATGTAGAATATAACCTGTGAAGCGATATGCAGGGAAAAACATAAAGAGGTTAAAAAGCTGTAAAAGCTGCTAAAGGAGTGGTGGTAATGTACAAACTAGTTAATAACAAAAAAACTAAACTGTGTAACTTTCTACTTTTATTTTTTTTGCTTAGCTTTATTTTAACAGGTTGTAGTTCTGGATCAGATAATCCTAGGCTTAGGTTAGCTACTACGACTAGTACAGAGGATTCTGGCCTATTGGATGAGCTGCTTCCAATATTTGAAGATGAGACAGGTTACAATGTGGAAGTGATTGCTGTAGGTACAGGCCAAGCTTTAGAAGCTGGAAGAAGGGGCGATGCAGACGTTATTTTCGTACATGCAAAAGAACTTGAAAAAGAATTCGTAGCTGATGGATATGGTAAGAAACGCTACCAGGTAAAGTACAATGATTTTGTTATCCTTGGCCCTGAAGATGATCCACTGGGGATTAAAAATATAAATAATCTTGAAGATGCCATGAAAAGTATATACAAGGAAACAGAGGATGGTGATACAGTGTTTGTTTCTAGAGGAGATGGATCAGGAACTCACCAAGCTGAACTTTCTCTATGGGAAGAATTCGATTTAAATGTAGATGACAAGGAGTGGTATAATTCTTTAGGACAGGGAATGGGTGATACGCTTATAACAGCTAATGAAATGAAAGGTTACGTGTTGGCTGATAGAGGCACTTATTTGTCAATGAGAGAAAACTTAAACAACCTGGAGGTTGTTTTTGAAGGAAGCGAAAAGCTAAAAAATTCTTATGGGATGATTCCTATAAACCCTGAAGAGTTTTCCAATGTGGATTATGATGGCGCTCATTCTCTCGCAGAATTTTTTGTCCGGGAGGATATTCAGGATAGAATATCAGAGTTTGGTGTAGATACCTACGGGGAACCATTGTTTTTCCCAGATGCAGATTGATGATTGCAGGATTTTATGTGAATAGATTAGATATTGGAGGACGAACAGAATGGACGTTTTAGTTTCTGGATTTACAGAAGCAGTAAATCTAATAGTTGGCTTTGATCCATATGTGATGGAGATTATATCTGTTTCTATGAGGGTATCTGGGATAGCCCTTATCATTGCTGCTGTCATAGGTATTCCTATAGGAGCTTTATTGGGCCTTACTAATTTTCCGGGTAAAAATTTGGTGGTTGCTCTACTTTATACTGGAATGGGTTTTCCACCGGTCGTAGTTGGACTAATAGTGTTTATTATCTTGTCAAATGCAGGTCCGCTAGGCTCTCTTGATTGGCTGTATACCCCCAATGCAATAATAATTGCTCAGAGTTTAATCTCATTTCCCCTTGTTGCTGGGTTTACCATGACTGCAGTAATGGGAGTTGACAAAAGGCTTCTCATGCAGTTAAAAGCTCTTGGAGCTACCAAAGGACAGGCTCTATGGGCCACAGTTAAAGAGGCAAGACTTGGAGTCCTTGTCTCCATAATTGCAGGATTTGGAGCGGTTATATCAGAGGTAGGGGCTGTTATGATGGTAGGTGGGAATATTAGAGGCAGCACCAGGGTGCTTACTACTGCAGTTGTTTTGGAAACCAGGCAGGGAAACTTCGGGGTGGCTATGGCATTTGGCTTGATACTTCTTTTGATTACCTTTGTCGTTAATTTTGTGATGCTACACTTTCAAGGAAGGAAGCTGATGGGACGTGACTAATCTGTCGGTGTATGAGCTAAAAAATATAACAAAGGCATATCAGGGGAAAACAGTATTGAAGATTGATGAATTATCAATTAATCAAAAGGAAATTTTTGCTCTTATAGGGCCAAGCGGTTCTGGAAAAAGTACTTTATTTCGACTTTTGAATTTTGTAGAGAGTCCAGACACAGGAACTATTAAACTATTTGATAAAACTTTTAAGGCAGGTGAAACTCCCGACCTTAATATAAGACGCAAAGTTACGACTGTATTTCAAACTCCTTTGCTTATGACCTCTTCAGTTATGCAAAATGTTATTTATCCACTCAAAATAAGAAAAGAAAAAATTGATGAAGAACGTGTAGAAAAGGTGCTTTCTGGCCTTGGATTGTCTGAATTAAAAAAACAGCGGGCAGATAAACTTTCAGGTGGTGAAGCACAGCGGGTGTCTTTAGCAAGGGCTATAATTTTCAAGCCTGAGATAATACTTTTGGACGAACCTACGGCAAATTTGGATCCTACTAATGTGAAGATTATTGAAGATATAATTCTTGACTATGTAAAAAACGAGAAAGCAACAGTAATTGTTGTTACTCATAATGTCTTTCAGGCAAAAAGGCTTGCGAATCGGGTTGGGTTGCTATACAAGGGCGAAATGGTAGAAGAGAATGACAAAGAAACCTTTTTTGAAAACCCTGCAAGTAAAATAACAAAAGACTTTTTGTCAGGCGAACTAATACATTAAAAAGCTTTAAAGGAGAGAATATTTAATCAGGTGGGATAATTTTATGAAAATTAAATTTAAGCTTTGGGTTGAAAATGAACAGGGTGAAAGAATTATTGGTGAAGGGCTACTAAATTTATTACTTGCTATTAAAGAAACAGGTTCTATTAGTAAGGCTACTAAGAGTCTTGATATTTCGTATCGGTCAGCCTGGGGCAAACTAAATAAGGCGGAAACTCGACTTGGCTATAAGCTTATTGATAGAAAAACAGGTGGCAAAGAAGGAGGAGGAACAAAGCTAACAGAAGCCGGTGAAAATCTATTAAAAAAATTTGATAAGTTAAACGATGAAACAGAAAAAAAGCTAGAAAATCTTTTTGATGAAATTTTTAATAGCGAAAAATAATTAGAGAAAATAATTAATACCTTCGAATTATTTGCCTTCATACTAACTTATTTAGCATGAAGGCAAATAACTTTTAATAAGTTTATAGCTCGGGCTCGTACTCCTTAATTATGTTTTTTAAATCGTCTGGAAGAGGGGTGCTTTTGTGTGAGTGTTTATCCACCAAAACAATAGCACCTCTACCAGTTGCAGCTACAATGCCCTTTTCTTTTCTAATAAGGCCGTACTCTAGATCAAAGCTTGTATTACCTAACTTCGTAGTCCTTAACTTTACTTCTAGCTCTTCATCAAAATAAACCTCCCCCAAAAATTGACAATAAAGGTCGGCGGTAACTATATATAGTTGGTTATCATTTAATAATTTTTCTGTTAAGGCTAGTTCTCTAAAATAATCTAACCTAGCCTGTTCGAAATAAATAAAGTAACTTACGTTGTTTAAATGGCCAAAAGCGTCTGTTTCACAAAACCTCACTCTTGTATCTGTGCTAAAACGAAACTTTTTTAACCAGGTTTCTTTGTCTGGTTGAATTATGTTTTCAATCTTAGGCATTCAAAAACCCCCCTGGATACTTTTGTGTCTTTTTGAAAAATATGTTCGCTTAAATTAACGTATTACTATAAAAATCATAAAAATCCTTCAAGTATTTTTCTAAAAACCATATTCCACGGAGTACAAAACTGCTATAATGAGGAAAATAGTAAATGAAAGAGAAGTTTATATATACAAGCAATTATAGGAGGAAGTCAAAATGCAAAATATAATTCTCAAAAATGCTAATATATACACCAAGGCTGGCAAAAAGAACTCCTACTTAAAAAATAAAAGTATTGCAGTGTCAAGCGGTAGAATATCTATTATAGATGACTTTGATATAATTAAAAAGAATTATCCTAGCGCAGAAGTTATAGACTTAAAACATAAAACTGTAATGCCTGGATTTATTGATAGTCATATCCATTTACTGCAGACAGGATACCTTGAAGTTCATACAAACTTATCTGGTGTTACTTCAATCAAAATGCTTAAAGAAAAAATAAAAAGAGCTGCTAAAGAAAAAGCGCCTGGAGAATGGATCATAGGAACTTCCTTTGATGAGACTAACTTCGTAGAAGGAAGATCTCCAAACAGATATGATTTAGATGAAGCTGCCCCTTTTAACCCTGTTTTTTTGATAAGGGCATGTACCCACATGTTTGTGGCAAACTCTATAGCACTGGAGATTGCAGGAATTAATAAAAACACACCATCTCCTGAAGGTGGCATAATAGTTAGGGATACAGATGGAAAACCAAATGGTATATTAAAAGAAAATGCTGCGGACAAGGTTTATAATATTATTAACAATGATCATAATATCCAAAAGGAATCTTTGAGAGCTGCTATTAGACAGGTTAAAAAGTATGGTATTACATCGGTTCATGATATGGCAATTGGAGTAAAAGATTTTGAACATTATTTAAAACTTCTTGACATTTATCAAGAGGTCCTAAGAGAAGAGGATTTTCCCCTTAGGATTTCTCTTGGAGTAGAGCACCATTTGCTTGATGATATTTTGGACAATGGTATTAAGTTCTTACAGGGCAATGAGTTTTTTAGACAAGGGTATATCAAATTCTTTGCTGATGGTTCATTTGGAGGTAGAACTGCTCTTTTGAAGAAAAAATACCAGGATAAGGAAGGTTATGGGCTGGCTGCTATGGAAGAAGAATATATGAGAACTGCTATTAACAAAGCTTCAAAAAATGGTTATCAGTGTACTGTACATGCTCTTGGAGATGAGGCTTTGAACAAAGTATTAAATATTTTTTATGAGAATAATACGAGGGAGCTACGTCATAGAGTAGTCCATGCAGGGATTACTGATGATAGTTTAATTAAAATGCTTCAAGAGAATAATATAGGAGTAGATTTTCAACCCAACTTCTTGTCAAGTGAAGCCCACTGGATTCAAGACGTGCTGTGTGAAGACCATCTAAAAGATCTATATCGATGGAAGAGCATGGTAGACAAAGGTGTCCTCCTGGCAGCAGGTTCTGATTCACCGGTGGAGCCTATAAATCCTTTCTTAGGGATTAGGTCAGCAGTACTTCGCCAAAACCTAGACTTATGGCCGTCTGAAGGCTTTAATCCGAAAGAAAAACTTTCAGTAGAAGATATGTTACAAGCTTATACTTATAATGCGGCATATCAGTATTTTGAAGAGGACTGTAAGGGCAGTATAGAAACTGGAAACTTTGCAGATTTGATAGTTTTATCAAAGGATCCTTTTGATACGGTTTTAAATGAATTAGATCAAATAGAAGTTCTTATGAGTTTTGTTTCAGGTCAATTAGTATATCAAAAGAAAAGTTATGAACAAGGTTATCAAATTTATTAATTTATTAGTAAAAGGGAGGTTATTTTAATGTTTGAATTATTAAGAAAAGGGATGTTCTTCGGGTTAGGGCTTGCAGTTGCTAGTAAAGAACAAGTTGAAAAGGCTGTAGATGAACTTGTAAAAAAAGGTGAAATTGCACCTTCGGAGTCAAAAAAGGTGGTTGAACAAATAGTAGAAAGAGGTCAACAAGAACAGCAAAAAGTTAAAAGTATGGTTAATGAACAGGTGAATAATGTTTTGAAAGAGACAGAAATTCCTACGAAAGACGACTTTACTTATCTTGAAAAAAAGGTTGAAAAATTAGAAGAGCGCATCCGGGAGTTAGAAGCTAATAATTCAAGTGAATGATTTGCTTAAATGATAAATAAAAACTTTAGTTGTAAAGGACGATGTATGTATGTTAGGTAAAAGGATGCGTCATATAAATCGATATAGGGAGATATTGACGGTTTTTGCAAAGCATGGTTTTGGATATTTGATTGAGGATTTAGGTCTTTCTGAAATGCTTTCCCCGTCAAAGAGGTTTTTTACCGATAGGAAACAGCTTAGATCTGTTGGTGCCAAATTAAGACTCGCCTTAGAAGAATTAGGTCCTACCTTTATTAAACTTGGCCAGCTGTTAAGTACACGTCCCGACTTATTGCCTTCGGATATTATTTCAGAATTAGATAAACTCCAAGATGAAGTAGAACCTTTTTCTTTTACCCAGGTAGAAGAAATTTTAGAAGAAGAACTGCAGGGTAATCCAAAAGACTTTTTTTCTTATATTGAGAAGGACTCTTTGGCAGCAGCTTCAATAGGGCAAGTTCATTATGCAAAGCTAAAATCTGGAAAAGAAGTTATTATAAAAGTACAAAGACCGTATATCACCTCTGTTATCGAGACCGATCTTGAGATATTAAAAGATCTTGCAACCCAGGCAGAACAAAGATTAAGCTGGGCAAAGCATTACCAGGTAAGGGACGTGGTAGATGAATTTGCAAAGATTTTGCGGGATGAATTGGATTACCAATTAGAAGCTAGAAATGCAGAAAAATTCGGGGAAATATTTGAAAATAATAATGAGATCTATGTTCCGGAAGTTTACTGGGACTATAGTACAAAAAGGGTCATTGTACTTGAATATCTTGACGGAGTAAAGATCAATCACCTAGATGAGTTAGAGAACCGAAACCATGATAAAAAATTAATTGCAAACAGAATCACGGAAGCTTACTTTGTTCAGGTCTTAAAAGAAGGCTTTTTTCATGGGGACCCTCATCCAGGAAACTTCATAATACTGCCTGATGATGTAGTTGCTTTTACGGACTTCGGTATTGTTGGCAGACTAACCCCCCAAATGAAACATCAGTTTATCGGGATGCTTCTCGGGATTATTAAAAAGAATCCCGAGATGATAGTAAAAGCGATTTTGAAACTAGGTTTTGTGCCAGAAGACATTGACCTTGATTCTTTCAAAAAAGATGTAGAAAAAACTAGGGATAGATATTATAGTATCCCATTAGGGAAAATAAGCTTTGGAGATGCTATTAATGATTTTTTTAAGCTTGCATATAGATATCAGATCAGGATACCTCCGGATTTAACTTTACTGGGAAAGACTTTTATAATTTTGGAAGGTGTAGTGAAAAAACTAGATCCTGACATAAGTATGGTAGATATAGCAGAGCCTTTTGGCAAAGAACTTTTTAAAGAGAAATTTCATCCTAAGAATGTACTTGACTTTACCTGGAAGAGTACTTCTGAATATGCTAAGAATTTATTTAACTTTACCTTAGAACTAAAAGATCTTGTAACCATACTTAGACGTGGCAAAGGGAAGTTAGAGATAAACGTTCCCCAGGTAGATTTAATATTAAGAAAGCTTGACCAGATTGGAAACAGGCTTTCGTTTAGCATCGTGTTGCTATCTTTTAGTATTATTATGGCAAGCCTAATAATAGGTGCTTCTTTTGGGGATTATCAGCCATTGATCTGGCAGTTACCATTAATAGAGATAGGTTTTGGTATAGCTGCTTTAATGTTTTTCTGGTTAATGTTTGCCATATTTAAGTCGGGACGGTTCTGAGTTTTTTGGGGTTGGTTTTCAATTAAAAAGGGCTTCTGTCAATTGAAAGGGGAGAGGGAGATTGCCTGGTGAAAGCTTTAATGTTTCTTTATTTGATTTGACCATGTGTTTGTCTGATGCTATGGATCTTATTAGCCCTGTTGTTGTTGATCACCACAAAAAGGTCGCCTTAATTGCTGATTATTTTGGTGAAGAGATGGGACTGTCAAAAGAGAAACAGACGGTTCTAACCCTAGCAGGCTTGTTACATGATAGTGGTGCTATTTCTCTTAAAGAGAGAATAGATGCGCTTACCTTTGAACTTGAAAACCCTCATAAGCATTCTGAGCTTGGGTACTTAATGTTGAAAGGTTTTCCCTTTTACTCTGAGATTGCAACGATTATACGCTATCATCACTCTTCATACAAAGAATATAGGACAAAAGTACCCTTTGAAAGTCATATAGTTCACCTTGCGGATAGGATTAGTGTATTAATAAACCCCGATAAGCAGATTTTGGAGCAAAAAGATTATATAATAGAAAAAATAAACGATAAAAAAGGGGATACTTTTGCTCCCGAAATAGTAGAAGCCTTTGAGAAAGTTAGTGAAAAGGAGTCTTTTTGGCTTGATATTGTTTCTCCCGATGTTGGTGAAATCTTGTCTTCAAGGGCTAAATCAAATGCAGCTTCTATCAGTCTAGATATTAACGGGTTGTTAGAAATTGGTGAGTTGTTTACAAGGGTAATTGACTTTAGAAGTGTATTTACCTCGACACATTCTAGTGGAGTTGCTGCATCTGCCGAAGCTTTGGCACGTAAAATAGGGTTCTCGGATTTGGAATGCTTGCAAATGAGACTTGCAGGTTATTTGCATGATTTGGGCAAGTTAGCTGTGCCAAAAGAAATATTAGAAAAACCAGGAAAACTCACAGAAGATGAATTCAGGGTTATTAGAACTCATACTTATTATACTTATAGGACTTTAGAGCGCCTTCCTCAGCTCGAAACTATAAATAAATGGGGAGCTCTTCATCATGAGAAAATTGATGGTTCGGGTTATCCTTTTCATTGTGAAGGAGAAAAATTGTCTCTAGGAAGTAGAATTGTGGCAGTGGCAGATGTGTTTACAGCACTGACTGAAGACCGTCCTTACAGAGAGGGACTTAGCCCACAAAAAGTAGAGGATATATTAAATAATATGGTTAAAGAAAAAGCTCTTGATAGTGGGGTTGTGGAAGTTTTGATGAAAAATTATAAAGAAATAGATGATGTAAGGAAAAATGCTCAATTAAACTCAAAACAAAAATATCAGGATACAAAAGAAAAGGAGACGCATGCAGGAGGATAGAATTTAGGATAAGAGAAATTTATATGTTGTTATATAAGATCTATATATTTTTTCTCCAGGTAAACAAGGCTTTTAAACACTCATGATACATTTGTATTCTATATAAAACACCTTTGATTAGCCCGAACTTTTCTTCCTTTGTATGATGGGTGATACCCTCCAAAACAGGATAAGCTACAGGTATACTCATAGCCTTTGCATATTTACTTAAAAATATTTCTACACCAAATCTACACCAGGTTAAATCTGGGAGTTTGTTGACAAACTCTCTAGAAAGGGCTCTTTGCCCATTTAAGATACCGAAATATTTTTGGGCGAGATCAACCCTTAATTTTCCTCCTTCCGAGAACATGCCAACACTCATGCCGATTGTATTGTCTTTTTCTAAAGGTTTAAGAAGCTTATCAATGTGTTGTTTTTCTAAGTTAATTAAATCAGCATCTAAAAAAACCCAGTAAGGTGATCTATCTCTTTCATCTACATACTTAATGCCGCTTTGTAAAGCAGAACCTTTTCCAAGGTTTTGATTATGTTTTATAACCTCTACTGGAAATTTGCTGGCGTTTTCGGAAGTGTGGTCTGGAGAACCATCATCTATAACAATAATCCTTGTGTCTTTTTGATAATTAGTTACTACTTCTAATACTTTTTCTATTCGAGGAGCTTCATAATAAGCAGGTATTAATATAGTTATATCTTTAGTCATTATATCATCCTCCTCGCTATTTAATTATGTTATTCTATTTATGGACAATCTACATAATATAAATTGATTTTGTCAGTTTATATTGGTCCTGTCAAGTTATATCATAAGTAAAAAAGCATATAAATTTATAATGCAAATGCTCTAGGAAAAGTCAACTCCCTCAAGGTAGGTCGTTTATACTTTGTAATAAATGATTGGTAGTGGTGCTCTTGACTATTTCTGAATATTCAGAAAAAAAGTTATTTATATTAAGCCTGTTACTCTTTTTAGTTCAAGGTGACAATTATGCTTCAGCAGCCGTGGTAGTTGAAATAGCAAGGGATTTCAATATGCATATCAGTCAAGCTGGACTTTTTGTGACTGCGTACTTACTGCCTTTTGGGATCTTTACTTTATTTTTTGGTCCTATGGCTGACAAATATGGAAAAGCAAAGGTTATAAGTATTGGAGCCTTCGCAGTTTCGATATTTTGTACTTTGGGAGGATTTGCTTTGGGTTTGGTTTCATTAAGCTTAATCCGTGCTGTCAATGGAATCTTTGCTGCTTCCATTATTCCGGTAACTATTTCTCTTATTGGAGAAAAATTTTCTTATGACCCAAAAGCTATGCAAAATGCGCTGGGTAGAGCTCTTGGGATGTTGTTTATGGGTGCTGCAGCAGCTCCTATAATCGCAGGTACTTTAACTTATTTGGTTTTCTGGAGAATGGTATATTTTGCTTACGGATTAGCAATATTTACTACTGCAATTTTTATCCGTAAGACTTTAGATAAATCTAATATCGTCAATAGTAATCTATCATTAAAATCAGTTTATAGAGAAGCTTTTGGTAATAAAAGATTAATCAACTTAGTTAGTGCAGAGTTTTTTCTGGGTTTTTCTGTATTAGGAAGCTTTATGTATTCGGGAGATTTTGTCCAAGAAACTACAACCTTTAATATATTTTGGGTTGGGGTAGCTCTTACCTTTTTTGGTTTAGGAACTGTTATAGGTGGTAGACATGCAGCATCAATAAAAGAAAAAGTAGGGCCATCTATTATCATATATGCAGGTGTGTTAGGATTTTTATGCTGGGGGCTCATGGGATTTATAGGTATATATTATTTTATGCTTGTTGCGTTTTTGGGATATGGTTTTTCTTTTATCCTTCTACATACTTTTATAGTGACAACTGCACAAAACTTAATACCAGATAAAAAAGGACTAGTGATGTCGCTTGTTTCCTTTAACTTATTTGTAGGTGGGGGCTTAGGTACATTGGTTAACAGTTATGTTTTAAGTTTTTCAGATTTTATGTTTGTTTTCTTTTTAGCAGGGATATTTATTTTCACAGCAGGAGTTTTGACTTATAAATTTATTAATTAAAAAGAATTAAACAGTCGCTTTTTAGCCATAGTGACATTTTCCTAGAACATTCTAGGGGTGACAATATCACAGAACAATGAAACGGTTCACGATTTTATCTTGACATAAATAATCAAACCTGCTATTATATCTATTGCATTCGAGATGAGTGTATTAATGAATAGCAGATATAATAACAAACTAAAAACGAGTCAATAATAAGAAGGACGTATTTAAACGAAACAAAGTTTAAGAAATGTTTAAAAAAGTTCTTGACGGCTTTAGGTTAGTGTGTTAGTATTTATAGGCACTCGGAAAAACCAAATAAAAAAAGATAGCGTATTTTTTTTTGGTCCGTTCTTTGAAAACTAAACAGGGC